>CAYHSN010000104.1:0-9518 GCA_964359235.1 uncultured Vicinamibacterales bacterium
CCGCGGTCGCCGTAGAGTTGTTTCAGCAGTGCCTGCTTCACCGGACTCCTGCCCACGCCGTGCTCGGCGAGCGGGCAGCCGCCGCGCCTGGCGACCTCGCGGCCGAACTCGAGGATGGCCTCCTTGCCGGCCTTCACGTCGTCGATCGAGCGGGGAATGACGTTCGGGTGCACGTTGCCGTCCGAGATGTGGCCCCAGATCGCGTGGTCGAGGCCGCGGCGCCGGTAGCCATCGTGATAGATCTCGAGCATCTCGCCGAAATGCTCGAAGGGCACGATCATGTCGGCCGCGGTCTTCTCGATGTCCTGGCCGGTCGCGCGCTTGGCTTCGCCGACCCGCTGATTGACGGCTGACGGCACCGCCTCGCGCACGTCGACGAGCTGCTGGCGGCGTTTCTGATCGCCGGGCAGCGCCAGCTCGGTCGCGTCGAGCACGCCGAACTCGTCGAGCAGGCGGCAGAAACGGACGAGCGGCGTGTCGGGCGCCGACGGCGAGCGCGCGTTGCCGATCTCGTCGTACGCCCGCTCGGACGTCGTGTGGGCCGGCAGCTCGAGCTGCACCAGCAGCGCGATGGCCGTGTCGTCCAAGAACGTCACGTCGTGCTTCCGATCGACGCCGTCCTCGCGCAGCATCTCGAGGCAGCGGCGATCCATGTTCTCGATGGCGCAGACATCGAGGCCGAGCGGATCGCGGTCGCGCCACGTGTGGTGCGACGCGCGCCGGAGCGCGTCGACGAGCGCGACGGCCTTCGCCTCCGACGGCACCGGCACGAGCGCCAGCGCGAGCGCCGGAATCCGCGTGAGCACGCGGAACGTGACCTCGGTGATGATGCCGAGCGTGCCTTCCGCGCCGATGAAGAGATCGATGAGGTCCATCCCGGGTTCGGCGAAGTAGCCGGCGGAGCGCTTCGGCACGTCCGGCATGCGGTAGGTCGGTACCGGCACTCGCGTCACATGAGGACTGGCGTAGCGCAGCCCTTCAGGGCTGCTCGACTCGATCTCGAAATACCGATCAGGATGCGCGCACACCTGTCCGCGCTCGAGATCCAGCGCCTCGCCGCTCGCGAGGACGACCGTCAGGGCCTCGACCCAGCCGCGCGTGCTGCCGTACTTGAACGTCGCCGCGCCGGAGGCGTTGGTCGCCACGACGCCGCCCGCGAAGGCGGCCGTGTAGGTGGGGAAGGGCGGGTAGTAGCAGCCGGCGGCCGCGAGCGACTCTTGGAGCGCGCTGATCGCCACGCCCGGCTGCACGCGCACGCGATCGCCGCGGATCTCGACGACCGAGTTCATCCGCGCGGTCGAGACGATGACCTCGCCCATCGGCGTCGCGCCGCCGGTCACCGACGATTGCGCGCCGATCGGCAGGATGCGGCGACTCGTCCGTACGAGCGCGGCGACCTCGCCCTCGGTCCTCGGACACGCCACGCCCGCGGCGTGTCCGCCCGGATAGTGCGCCGCGTCTTCCAGGTAGGCGCCGATCGTCTCGGGTTCTGTCGCGACAAGCGGCGGTGTCGAGGATTCGCGCGGAGGACGTGTCCGGACGCGGTGGGAAGGCATGCGGCGCCTGCGCTATGATCATACCCGTGCTGGCCCTCATGGTCGCGCTGCTGCTCGAGCCCCAGCGGGTCGATCTCGACACCGTCCTCGCGCGCGCGGGCCGGTACGTCGAGCAGTACCAGCGCGAGTTCTCGCTCCTCATCTCCAGAGAGGACTACCTCCAGGAAGTCACAAGCATGAACGAGGGCCCGGCGGGCAGCGACCGCTGGGGGCTCGCGGGCGTCGGCAGCTCGACCGAAGGCCGCCGGCTCATCTCGGAGTTCGCGCTCGTGCGCGTGCAGGACGACCGGCGATCGCTGTGGCTGGCGTTTCGCGACGTCTTCGAAGTCGACGGCCGTCCGGTCCGCAATCGCGGCGAGCGTCTCGAGCGGCTCTTTCGCGCCCCGTCCGCCAACGCCTTCGCGCAGGCCGAGGCGATCGCGATGGAGAGCGCGCGCTACAACATCGGCGATCTCGTCCGCACGGTGAACGTGCCCACGCTGGCGCTCGAGTTCCTGGAGCCGGCGAACCAGAAGCGGTCTAACTTTAGGAAGCGCGGGGAGGAGACCGTGCAGGGCGTGCGTACGTGGACGGTGGCGTTCGAGGAACGCGCGCGGCCCACGCTCATCCAGACCACCGACAGCCACGACGTCGTCGCGAAGGGCATCGTCTGGATCGATCCGGACACCGGGCGCATCGTCCGAACCCAACTGGATCCGCAGGCGCAGAAGGGCCTGAAAACCCGGATCACGGTGTCGTACGCGCCGGAAGAACGGCTCGGGTTGTGGGTGCCGGTCGAGATGAAGGAGATCTACGAACGAGAATCGCGGCAGATCGGCGGAACGGCGAAGTACTCGGACTTCCGCCGGTTCGAGACCGATGTGAAGTTCAAGGGGCCCAAGGGTGGGGTATGATGAAATCGCCGTCGCCGACAGAGGAAGCGGAGATCACAGCGCGGCCGAGCCGCAACCGAACGAGGATGGCTCATCCGCGCTTGTCTGCCATGAAGAGGACCCAACGATGAACACCGGCATGCGAGCCCTGCTGGGCTTGACGCTCTCGGTGCTGGCTGCTGCGGCCGTCGCGCGCGCAGAGCAGTACCGAACCGCGCCGCAGGTTTCGGGGCGCATCTCGTTCGAGGAGTTCAAGAAGCTGTACGACAAGGACGCGGTGCTCGTGCTCGACGTGCGCGACGCCAACAGCTATCGCAACGGGCACATCCCCGGCTCGATCTCGATCCCGCTCGGCGAGGAGGCGTCGAAGGCTGTGGAGCTGAGGAACGAGAAGCGTCCGATTGTCACCTACTGTGCTTGACCGGCCGAAGCCACCAGCGCCCGTGCGGCGCAGACACTGCAGCAGGCCGGCGTCCCGAACGTCCGCGCGCTCGTCGGCGGGTGGGCGAAGTGGGTGAACGAGACGAAGCAGATAGTCAGAGGGGACAATCCGAGATAGCTCTCAGCTATCAGCTTTCAGCCCTCAGACGTAGCGCGCGACTTCAGTCGCGCCAGAGGGCCGAACTGAAGTTCGGCGCTACGTTCGGCGCTACGACAGACATCCATGGCCGCCGCGGGTCCGAAGGGCCGTTTCACCATCCGTTTCGCGGCGGCGCTCTTCGTCCTCTCGGCTCTCTTCGAGCTCTTCTCCATCACCACCGAGGTTCCCTGGTTCGGCGCGCTGCGCGGCGGCGCGCCGATCGTCGCGTACCATCTCATCTGGACGACCCTTTTCCTCGCGATGGGCGTCGGGCTCTGGGCGGGCACGCGCTGGGGCTACTGGACCGTCATCGGCGCCACCGTTCTCTACACGCTCGACAAAGCCCGCTACCTCCTCGACCGGCAGGGCCGGGCCGCGGAGATCCTCTACCAGCTCCAGAACTACCCGGACGTCATCGACGTGCTCGACATGAACGTCCTGCTCAGGCTGTCTACGCTGATGACAATCGTGTTCGTGCTGTGCTGGTGGGGGTTCGCGGGGTACATCCATGTCCGAATGAGGACTGCCGAATGGAGGACGAAGAAAGAGGAGCGGTAAGAGCGTTATCGCAGCAGGAACCCTCCCTTCAACGGATCGGCGGGATCGATCACGAACTCATGCCGGCCCGTGATGAACGCGCTCCCTTCCACTTCCGGAATCACGGCGCCATACGGCCCGAAGGTCGTCTCCTTGACGACACGGCCGGTGAAGGTGGTGCCGATGATGCTCTCGATCGTGATCGATTCACCGATCCCGATGTCACCGCGCGCGTGGTGAATCGCGAGGCGCGCGCTGACGCCCGTGCCCGTCGGTGACCGATCGACCTCGCCTTCCGCGAACACGCACACGTTGCGCGAGTGCGACCCCTCGTGCTCCGGCGGGCCAATAAAGATGGTTCCGTAGAGGAAGCCGAGGTCGGCCTCGAACGGATGGGGAATCGGCCGCGCGGCCATGACGGCGCGCTTGATGGCCATGCCCGTCTCGATGAGCGCGCGGAAGTGCGCGGGCGCGCAGGCGAGGCCGACGTCGGCCGCCTGCACGAACGCGTAGAAGGCGCCGCCGAACGCAAGGTCGTACCGCACGCGGCCGAGGCCGGGGACGTCGACGTGCGCATCGAGCGCGAGCACGAACGATGGCACGTTGTGAAACCGGACGCTCCGCACGTGGCCGTCGTCGATCGTCGCGTGCGCCGTCACGAGCCCGGCCGGCGTGTCGATCCGGATCGTCGTCTCGGGCGGCGTCATGGGCAGCAGGCCGATCTCGAGCGCCACGGTGGCGAGCCCGATGATGCCGTGGCCGCACATCGTGCTGTAGCCCTCGTTGTGGACGAAGAGGACGCCCAGGTCCGCGCCGGGCGTGACCGGCGGCGTGAGGAGGCACCCGTACATGTCGGCGTGCCCGCGCGGCTCCCACATGAGCGCGGTGCGGAAGTGGTCGAGGTGCTCGCGCGCATACCGACGCCGCGCGAGGATCGTGTCGCCCTGAAGCTCGGGAAAACCGCCCGTGATCACGCGAAACGGCTCGCCGCCCGTGTGCGCGTCCACGGTGGTGATGCGTATCGGATCACTCTGCATCACTGTTCCCGACAGTTGGCCACGAAGGCACGAAGAATCGCGAACCCCGCAGCGTGACGGCCGCCTCAGGTCTTTCGTGCCTTCGTGTCTTCGTGGCTACTTGGTCTTGCCCGGCCCCCAGAGCGCTCGTCCCGGCTTCGCGCCGGTGTGCTCGCCATCCTTCAGGACTTGCACGCCGTTGACGAAGACGTGCTTCATGCCGACGGCGTACTGGTGCGGCTTCTCGAAGGTCGCCTGGTCGGCGATCGTCGCCGGATCGAACACGGCCACGTCGGCGAACATGCCGTCCTTGAGAAACCCGCGGCGATCCAGCTCGAGATTGGTCGCCGGCAGGCCCGCCAGCTTGCGAATCGCGTCCTCGAGCGGAATCACTTTCTCCTCGCGCACGTACTTGCCGAGCAGCCGCGCGAAGTTGCCGTACGCGCGCGGATGGGTCGCCGACCGGATGAAGGGCTCCTCGGGCGCCATCGACCCGGCGTCGGACCCGAACGACACCCACGGCAGCGCGATCTGCTTCCTGATGTTGTCTTCCGACATCATGAAGTAGACCGTGCCCACGCGCGTCTGATCCTCGACCACGAGGTCCATGACGACCTCTTCGGGCGGCTTGCCGCGCATCTTCGCGACCTCCGCGAGCGTCTTGCCGGTGAGCGGTTTGAGCGCCTCCGACTTGAACTCGACGAGCAGGACGCGATCCGGCGAGCCCGCGGCGAGATACAGGTTCTCCCACTCGGTGGTGGGCGTGACGATGGCCTGTGCGATCTTCTTTCGCGTGGCGGGATCGCGGAGGCGCGTGAACGCGGCCTCGTACCCGCCGTCGAGCACCCACGGCGGCATGGCGGCGTCGAGCCCCGTCGCGCCGGCGGGATAGGTGTACATGTCCGCGGTGATCTTCAGGCCTTCCTTCCGCGCGGCCTCGACCTTCGCGATGACCTCGTCCATCTTCGGCCAGTTGGCCTGACCGGCGGCCTTGAGGTGGTAGATCTCGGCGGGGATGTTCGCCTCGCGCGTGATGCGGATGAGCTCGTCGACCGCCTCGAGCAGCCGGTTGCCCTCGCTGCGCATGTGCGAGATGTACTTGCCGCGGTACTGCGCCGCGACCTTGCACAGCTCGATCAGCTCTTCGGTCTTCGCGTAGAACGCCGGCGCGTAGATGAGCGATGACCCGACGCCCAGCGCGCCGGCTTCCATTTCCTTTCGCACCAGCTCGCGCATCTGGTCGAGCTGCTCGGGTGTCGGCGGCTTGTCTTCGAGGCCGACGACGTACTCGCGAATCGTCGTGGCGCCCACGTACGACGCGACGTTTTGCGCGACCCCGCGCCTCTCCAGCTCCTTCAGGTACTCGGCCAGCGTCGTCCAGGTGATGTCGTACTTGAGGTCGCCCTGGGCCTTGAGACGGCGCTGTTTCATCTCGTCGCTGAGCGGCCCCATCGAGTCGCCCTCGCCCATGATCTGGGTGGTGACGCCCTGCCGGATCTCGCCCTGCGACCGGCCGTCGACCAGCAGTGTGTCGGTCGACCACGAGAGCATGTTGATGAACCCCGGCGCGACCGTCAGGTTCGTGGCATCGACGATCGTGGGGGCCGTGGCGGCCGAGAGGTCGCGGACGGCGGCGATCTGATCGCCGCGGATGCCGACGTCGGTGCGGACGCCTGGCGCGCCGGCGCCGTCGTAGACCGTGCCGCCCCGAATGATGATGTCGTACGGCTCGTGGGGTGCGCACGCGGCGGCGAGGATGAGGAGGACGGCAGCGATCGCGCGAGTGAGTGTGTGCATCGTGTGTTCCGTAGGCCGACCCTTCAGCGTCGGCGGGTTCCTGCGGGGCCCTCGATGGGCCCGATTGTAGCAGGGAACGTCGGCCACCCCTTCAGGGGCGGCGCCTGGTCGCGGTGGCACAGGGCTTCAGCCCTATGTCTGCACGGGTCGTTCGATCCGGCGGATGCGGTCGGCGAGCGCCTTGTCGCGCAGATGGCTGTCGCGCTCGATGCGCTGGTGCTCGGGCCGTGTCCTCACTCTTGTGCGTTGTTAGGGCCGCGTTCAGCCCTGCATGACTCTCGGCAATCTTCTTGATCTCGCCCGCCAGCGCGGGTACGTGCCCATCGGGCAGATGATGAAATACGGGATTGCGCTGGATGTCGTGGGATTCGTCGTGATTGGTGACGTTTGTGACGCTGATTAGCGGGAGTGCTCTGTTCTGAGTGGTTTGGATGGAAACGGACCGCTCCCCATGACAGGCGGCGAGTGCGGTGACCTTCGGCCTCGATCCAGGAATCCGGAGCGCGATCCAAGCTGATGCACGAGCGCCGGCGCCCGCTCGCCGGGCCTCCGGCAGATGACGACGCAAACCGCTGTCGATCAACAAGCTCCACAGCAGGGACGTGGGCGCGCGGCTGGTTCGAGGTTTGCACATGCGCTCACGGCAGGCTGCCCCTCCGTGCGGTTGTGCGTTCGTAGGCCGCGCTGCGGGCGCCGGGACCGCCCGCCGCTTCCGAGAGCTGCTCCCACTTTCTTCCGACCGTTGTCCGCTGGCTGGTGAGGATGCCGCAGCCGCCCGGGCAACCAAAGGACCGGGCGGAAGGAAGGGAATCAGGAAGTCGCCGTGGGCCGACGTCACCGCTTCCCTGGTACCGCTGCCTGGCGTCACCGTGACCGTCGCGTCACCAGTGAACCTTCGAATCGCTGTATCTCGTCAACGGCGTGGTCATCAACGAGAACCTGCGCGGCCAGGCGCTGAACCTGTTCATCGAGGACGCGATTCAGGAGACCAAGACGTCGACGGCCAGCATCTCCGCGGAGTACGGCCGGTTCGGCGGCGGCGTCGTCAACATGATCACGAAATCGGGTGGCAACACGTTCAGCGGATCGTTCCGGACGACGTTCAACAACGACGCCTGGCGATCGCTGACCCCGTATCCGACCGACCAGACCGTCGACAAGATCTCCCCGATCTACGAGGGCACGCTCGGCGGTCCCATCATGAAGGACAAGATCTGGTTCTTCGGCGCCGGGCGGTACACCAAGCCCGAGCGGAACCGAACGCTCGCCGTCACCGGCATCAACTACACGACCAGTACCGACGAGCGGCGCTACGAGGGGAAGCTGACGTATGCGCTGAACCAGAGGAACAACGTCAAAGGGTCCTACATGAAGAGGACTACGCAGACGAAGAACAACTCGTTCGGCCAGATCATGGACTTGGCCAGCCTGTACGACAACTCGACCGAGCAGTACCTCTACACGGGCAACTACACGAGCGTCCTGGCGAACAACCTCTTCGTCGAGGGCCAGTATTCCAAGAAGGTGAGCGCGACCATGGATACGGGATCGCGCTTCACCGACCTGGTGAAGGGCACGCACATCTCCGACCGGTCGAGGACCATCGGCACCGACAACCCGCGATTCAACTCGCCGACCTTCTGCGCCGTGTGCGGCGGCGGCTGGCTGGAGCACCGCGACAACTGGGACTGGTTCGTGAAGGTCAACTACTTCCTCTCCACGAAGAAGAGCGGCTCGCACAACCTGGTGTTCGGCTTCGACAACTTCAAGGAGTGGCGGAAGAACGACAACTGGCAGTCCGGGAGCGAATACACCCTGTCGGCGTCGTCAGCGATCATCGACGGTGCGAATATCTACCCGGTGTTCAGGAGCGACAACACGACCTATGTCAACTACCTGCCGATCCTGCAGCGCAGCGTCGGCACCGACATCAAGACGTACTCCGGGTACGTGAACGACTCGTGGCGGCTCAGCAACCAGGTATCGTTCAACTTCGGGGCGCGGTACGACCTGAACCGCTCGAAGGACCAGAGCGGCCTCTCCGTCGTGACGGACTCGCAGTGGAGTCCCCGCGTGAGCGTGACCTGGGATCTCCAGGGGGATGGGGAGTGGGTGGCCAACGCCAGCTTCTCCCGCTACGTGATGGGGATCAGCACGGCCCTGGTGGATGCCGGTTCGGCTGGCGGACGGCAGGCGAGCTTCAGCTGGTTCTACCAGGGGCCCGCGATCAACACGGGGAGCGGTCCCTACCTGACCGCCGAACAGGCGCTGCCCATCCTCTGGAACTGGTTCTTCAGCAACGGCGGCACAGACCGGACCACTCGGACGGCGCCGAGCATCCCCGGGGTGAGCACCAGGGTCAGAGGCGACGTGGTGTCGCCGAGCTCGAACGAGGTATCGGTCGGGATCGCGAACCAGTTCGCCTCGAACGGGATCTGGCGTGTGGACTACGTGTATCGCAAGGCGATCGACCAGTACGGCGATTTCCTCGACATGAGCACCGGCGTGGTGTCGGACTCGACCGGCCGTCGGTACAACTTGACGCAGGTCAGCAACACGGGCAAGGCCAAGCGCGACTACCACGGGATCGTCGCCATGGCTACTTACCGGTTCCGTGACGCACAGCTTGGCGCCAACTACACGCTCGGCCGCATGTGGGGCAACGTCAACGGCGAGAATGTCGGCAGCGGTCCGATCCGCGCCTCGATCGACTCCTTCCCCGAGTACCGCCAGGAGAGCTGGAACTACCCGATGGGCTACAACCCCGGCGACCAGCGGCACAAGGTGCGGGGATGGTTCTCGTACAAGATCCCGTTCCCGGAGACCTTCGGCAGCCTCGATCTCGGCATGGTGGAGCGGTTCGATTCCGGCGTGGCGGTGGACATCAGCGGCGGTGTGGATCCGCGGGCGTACGTCACCAATCCTGGCTACATCAGCGCGACGCCGAGCAACGTCGGTTACTACTTCATCGACCGCGGATCGTTCCGGTGGAACAACGTCTGGACGACGGATCTCTCGGCGGTCTGGGCGAAGAAGCTGCCGCAGCAGGGCACGAGCGAAATCTTCTTCCGGGGCGTCGTCACGAACCTGTTCAACAACTCGGCGCAGGTGAGCGGAGACATCAACATCCTCTCGCGCACCAACAACACGGTCTACCAGG
>CAYHSN010000105.1:0-9458 GCA_964359235.1 uncultured Vicinamibacterales bacterium
GCGGAGCAACTGCTCGGCAAGGGCGACATGCTGTACCTGCCGCCCGCGTCCTCGCGTCTCATTCGCCTCCACGGACCGTACATCTCCGAGCAGGAGACGGCGCGCCTGGCGAGCTTCCTGCGCAAGCAGGGCCGGCCCGACTACGACCACACCATCACGGCCGAGGAGAAGGCGGCCGAGGGCGGCATCGAGTTCGACAAGGACGACCTGTACGACGAGGCGGCGCGCATCGTCGTGTCGAGCGGCCAGGCGTCCATTTCGTACCTGCAGCGGCGACTGCGCATCGGGTTCAGCCGCGCCGCGCGGCTCGTCGACATGATGGAGGCCGAGGGCATCGTGTCGGCCGGGGTCGGCGGCAAGCCGCGCGAGGTGCTCGTCCAGAAGAACTACTTCGAGGAAGTGGATGCCCAGCTCCGATAACCGCGCAGGGGGCGACGCCATCACGCCTCTCGCCAGGCTCTTGACGGTACGACGCCACGATCGAAGGCGGTGCGTCGGCGTGTGCCTCGTCGCACTCGTCGCGACGGTCGCGGCCGGACGGGCTGAGGCTCAGACGAGCGCACGCGAGCTGTACACCCAGGCGGTCGAGCGGGAGCGTGCCGTGCGCGACGCGGGCACACCGGCGCTCGATGAGATTCGCGCGGCGATCCAGGCGTACGAACGCGTCGTCAGGCGCTTTCCGCGCAGTGGGTACACCGACAATGCGCTGTGGCAGGCGGGCGGACTGGCGCTTCTGGCCTACGAGCGCTTTCACGACGACACGGACCGGCGGAACGGCGAGCGGCGCCTGCGCCTGATCAAGACCGAGTACCCCGCCAGCCGCTTCGTGGCGCGTGTCGATGATCAGGTGAGGAGCTTCAGTGCGGCCGCACGCCCTGCGGCGCCCGCGCCGCCGCCGGTCGAATCGCCCAAGCCGCCGCCAGCCGCCGTGCCGCCACCGCCCGCGAACCCGGCTCCGGCGCCTGCGCCAGCCGGCGGCGGAACTGCCCTCATCCGGCGGATCGTCCGGCAGGACCTCCCGGCGGGCGTGCGCGTCATCATCGAGCTCGACGCGGAGGCGGAATATCGCGAAGAGCGTCTCCCCGATCCGCCGCGGGTGTTCTTCGATTTGAAGGGCGCGCGCGTCGGCCCCGAACTCAACCGCGACGCGCTCGCGGTGCCCGACACGGTCATCCGGGCGATTCGCGTGGGGCAGCGCGCCGACAACAGCACACGCGTGGTGATCGAGCTGATCGTCGAGTCACGCTACAGTGTCTTCGCGCTCTACGACCCGTACCGGCTCGTCGTCGACTTCGACCGCAAGGGACCATTGGCGCCGTCTCCGCTCGCGGCGACGCCTCCGGTGCCGCCCCTCATGCCGGCCCCGGTCGTTCCGTCACGCAATTCCGACGGGACATTTTCGCTTGCCCGGCAGCTTGGACTCGGGGTCTCCCGCATCGTGATCGACCCCGGCCACGGCGGGCACGATCCCGGCGCCCAGGCGGCGGGGCTCTCGGAAGCCAGTCTCGTGCTCGATGTCGCGCTGCGCCTGGAGACCCTCCTGCTCAAGGAACCGGGCGTCGCCGTGGTCATGACGCGACGCACCGATACCTTCGTGCCGCTCGACGAGCGCACGGCGATCGCCAATCGGGAAAGCGCCGACCTCTTCCTCTCGATTCACGCGAACGCGAGCCGCAACCGCCGGGCGAACGGCATCGAGACCTACTACCTCAACTTCGCGACCAACCCGGAAGCCGAAGCCGTCGCGGCACGCGAGAACTCGGCCTCGGGGCGGACGATGCACAACCTGCCCGACATCGTGCAGGCCATCGCGCTCAACACCAAGCTCGACGAGTCGCGCGATCTGGCGCGCATGGTTCAGGACGCGATGATCAGGCGGCTCAAGCCGCAGTACCGATCCGTGCGGAGCCTCGGCGTGAAGCAGGCGCCCTTTGTGGTCCTGATCGGCGCGCAGATGCCGAGCGTCCTGGCCGAAGTGTCTTTCATCACCAACAAGACCGAATCCTCGTTGCTCGGCAAGCCCACCTACCGCCAGCGCATCGCCCAGGCGCTCTTCGACGCGGTGATGCGCTACCAGCGATCGCTCAAGACGTCGAAGGCGGTCGCGCAGCGTGTACAATCTCCGTGATGCTCTTTCAGCCCTCGCAGCCGATCATGGTCACGATCATCGAGGAGCCGGTACACGAGACGACCGTCGTCGACGTGCTGCTCGGCGCGCTCGGATTGACGGGCGTCCTGCTGCTCATCGCGGTCGTGCTGGGCGTGCTGCTCGGCGGGCTGTTCATCCTCTACCGCCACATCCAGGCGAAGCGCCGCCCCTACCACCCGGAACCGGGTGAGGACGTTCCGCGCATCATCTGAGGATTAGACCGGCCAGCGGCCGGCCGTGAACGGCAGCTCCGCGAGCGTGCGCACGGCGACGCCGCTCGCCCCCTTCGGCTGAAACGGCTTCGCGTCCTCGAGCCAGGCCGTGCCGGCGATGTCCATGTGCACCCAGGGCAGTCCGCCGGTGAACTCCTTGAGGAACATCGCCGCCGTGATGGCGCCCGCCGGGCGCGGGCCGGAGTTCACGAGGTCGGCGACTTCTGATCGCAGGGCTTCGGCGTAATCCTCGAAGAGCGGCATCGGCCACGCCCGATCGCCTGCGGCGAGCGCAACCCGCCGGACGTGTTCGACCCACAGCTCCGGCGAGCCGAACAGCCCGCTCGTCAATTTTCCCAGCGCGGTCACGCAGGCCCCCGTCAGCGTGGCGACATCCACCAGGTGCGTGGCGCCGAGCTGCTGCGCGTACCACAGCGCGTCGGCCAGGATGAGCCGGCCTTCCGCGTCGGTGTTCACGACCTCCACCGTCTTGCCGCTCGCGCTCCGCAGGACGTCGCCCGGCTTGATGGCGCGACCGCCCGGCATGTTCTCCGTGGCGGGCACGACCCCGACCACGCGGATCGGCGCCTGCAGGATCGCGATCGCGCGCATCGCGCACACCACCGCCGCGCCGCCGGCCATGTCGTCTTTCATCCGCTCCATGCCGTCGGCGGGCTTGAGCGAGATCCCGCCTGTGTCGAACGTGACGCCCTTGCCGACCAGTCCCAGCACGGGCCGCTCCGGCGCACCCGGCGGCTCGTGCCGGATGACAATCAGGCGCGGCGGCTCGTCGCTGCCACGCGCGACGCCGAGGAACAGGCCCATGTTCAGCTCAGCGAGCGCCCGCTCATCGAGCACCTCGGCGCAAAGTCCGGCGTCCTCGGCGATCGTGACCGCCCGCTCGGCAAACACCCGCGGCGTGAGCAGATTGCTCGGTTCGTTGGCGAGCGCCCGCGCCAGGTTGGAGCATTCACCCAGCAGCCGACCCCGGCTGGCCGCGTTCTGAACCTCGCGCCGGGACGCGGCGGGATGGACGATCTGCAGTGATGGCGGCGCCGGCGGAAGGTCTGACGTCTTGTGCTGCGCGGGACTGAACTCGCCGAGGGTGAGGCCCTCGGCGCAGGCCTGGACGGCCTCGGCAGCCTCGAGCGCGCCGCGCGACACAAACGCCAGACGCGCGACGTGGCGCTGGCGCGCCGCGAGGCCGACCGCCGCGGCCAGTTTTCTCAGCCGCTCGGTCGAGAATCCGGCGCGCGGTCCGGCGCCGACGAGCGCCGCGCGTCGCGGCCGCCACGACCCACTGAGCACCACACACCAGAAGATCTCGAAGAGCTTGCCCGTGAACTCGCCGGACGCCAGCGCGCGGCGGACCTCGCCGCCCGTCGCCGCGTCCAGATCGTCCAGATCGGCGAGGTCGTCCGCCTCGAACACGGGAATCGCCAGCACCTCGGTTTCGACCTGTCCCGCCGGGCCCGCCACGACCGCCAGCTCGTCAGTGCCCTGCGCCAGCTCCATAATTGTCGATTATAGGATGAGTCGCTGCCCCGCCAGCCGGACTGCGCTAAAATGAGAAGCACGGCGCCTCTTTCGACGGAGCATCATGAATCGCCGATCCACATCGCGCGCGTTGCGCCGCTTGCGCCTCACCACCGTGCTCTTCGCGATCCTGGCCATCTCGACCGCCGGGGTCGCGGCCGACAAACCCGCCAAGCCGAAGCTCTCCCTGCGGGCATCGCCGTCGGTGAGCTTCTCACCCGCGCGTATCTTCCTCGTCGTGGAGATCAAGGGCGGGCCGAACGACTTCGAGGAATTCTACTGCGCCACCGCTGAATGGGACTGGGGCGACGGCACGACGTCAGAGTCGAGCTACGACTGCGAGCCGTACGAGGCCGGCAAGAGCGAGATGCGGCGCCGGTACTCGACCGAGCACAAGTACCTGACGTCGGGCTACTATCAGATCCAGTTCCGTCTCAAGAAGAAAAACAAGCCGGTCGCGCTCGTGCACACGGTCGTGCAGATCCGCCCGGGACTGCGCGACATCGGCCAGTGAGCGTGGTGGCGCCGCGGAAGCCGTGAGGCCTCAAGGCCGCGCCAGAGCCTGTGGGGGCCGGCTTCAGCCGGCCCGGTGCAGTCAGCGCCTACGCGAACGGCACCAGGTCGACAGCCTCGAAACCCTTGCCCGTCAGGCGGAACGCGCGGACTTCCGGCGCCTGCCCCTCAGCGCCCGGCGAGACGATGACGTACAGGTAATGCTCATCGTTCGCCTCGGTGAGGTCGGTCGCCGAGGGAACCGGCGGCACGCCGGGGTGCGAATGATAGGCGCCGACCACCTCCAGTCCCTCCCCGCGTGCGGCGCGGATCGCCGCGAAGTGGTCTTCGGGATCGATCAGGTAGCGTGTCGGACTCGGGCGCAGGTTCCGGGCACGGGCCACGCGCGCGATCTGGTCGGCGCTGCCGATTAACAGGCCGCAGCATTCGTTCGGCAGCTCCGCGCAGGCGTGCGCATCCATCTCGGCGAGTACACTCCGCCGAATCTGCACGGTCGAGCGCGGGCGTTGCGGGTCGCCGGTCGTGGGATTCACGTGCACAGTTGCGGGAGATCCCGGTACAGCTCGAGCGCGTCTGGCCCGAGGCCCTCCAGGCTGTCGTTCACGGGACCACCCTAAGGAATGTGGCCAACCAAGGTCAACTGATGTCGCGTGACGACAATCACGATTGGGGGCCGTTGAACGCACCGGCACGATCGCCCGCGCTGCGCTCGCACTGACAGCGTGGACCGAGCGCTGGGTTCGTGCGGATCTCGACGCCGGCCACGTTCCCGCCGCTCGTGACTCTCTACTCGGCGATCCTTGGCGTCTTCGTGCCGTCAGGCGGATCGAAATGGGTTATCATCGCGCCGTACGTCATGGAGGCAGCCCACAGGCTGCAAGTCCTCTCTAGCGAGCGCCAATGACCGTGAGGTGCGCATGAACAAGATTCTGGCCAGCGTGGAAGAAGCGATCGCCCTCATTCCCGACGGCGCCACCATCATGGTCGGGGGCTTCGGGCTCTGCGGCGTCCCTGAGAACCTCATCGCGGCACTGAAGGACCGGGGCACGCGGAACCTGACGATCATCAGCAATAACGCCGGGGTGGACGACTTCGGCCTCGGCCAGTTGCTGAAGACGCGGCAGATCAAGCGAGTCATCGCGACCTACGTGGGCGAGAACCAGGAGTTCGAGCGCCAGTTCCTGAGTAAGGAGCTGGACGTGGAGCTGGTTCCGCAGGGCACCTTCTCCGAGCGGATTCGGGCCGGCGGAGCGGGCATCGCCGGGTTCTACACCCCAACGGGACACGGAACCGTGGTCGCCGAAGGGAAGGAGAGGCGCGTGATCGATGGCAAGCCGTGCGTCCTCGAGCTTGCCCTGCACGCCGACTTCGCCCTCGTCAAGGCCTACCGCGGCGATCCACTGGGCAACCTCGTCTACCGCAAGACAACACGTAACTTCAATCCGATGATGGCGACGGCCGCGCGCATCACCATCGCTGAGGTGGAGCGGATCGTCGAGGTGGGCGAGCTGGATCCCGAGGCGATCGTCACGCCGGGGATCTTCGTCCGGTACATCGTGCAGGGCGCCAAGTACGAGAAGCGCATCGAGCGGCGGATGGTCCGGCAGGCGCCGGTCAGCGCCTGAAGGGGGCGACATCGTGGAGAACAGGGAACGAATCGTGCGCCGCGTGGCCGCCGAGCTCAAGGACGGCGACTACGTGAACCTGGGGATCGGGATGCCGACCCTGGTCGCCAACTTCGTGCCGGCCGGCATCGACATCACGCTCCATTCGGAGAACGGCATGCTCGGCGTGGGGCCGTACCCGACCGAGGCGGAAATGGATCCCGATTTAATCAACGCCGGCAAGGAGACGGTCTCCGAGCTGCCGGGCTGTTCCTATTTCAGCAGCGCCGACTCCTTCGCCATGGTGCGCGGCGGGCACATCGATGTGACGGTGCTCGGCGCCCTGGAGGTCGATCAGGAGGGCAACCTGGCCAACTGGATGGTGCCCGGCAAGATGGTCAAGGGGATGGGCGGGGCGATGGATCTGGTGACGGGCGCCAAGCGCGTGATTGTCGCCATGGAGCACACGACGCGAGATGGCCGCCCGAAGATTCTCAAGCAGTGCACCCTGCCACTGACGGGCCCTGGCGTCGTCGACCTCATCGTCACCGAGCTGGCGGTCATTGAGGTCACCGAGCGCGGTCTGGTGCTGCGTGAGGTCGCCGAGATCGCGACGCTCGACGCGATTCGCGCCAAGACCGACGCGGAGCTGATCGTGGAAGGCACGCCCGGCGTCTTCTGAGCGTGGCCATACCGGCGTTGAGACCGGGCAGGAAAGGCGGTCGTCCGATGGCTGGAGCGGTCATTCTGAGCGCGTGCCGCACACCGATTGGCTCTCACGGCGGCGTGTTCCGGGACATCACCGCGGCCGATCTCGGGGCGGTGGTCATCCGTGAGGTCATGACGCGGGCCAACGTGAACCGCGTGTGCGGATGCGGGCTGCAGGCGGTTGTGCACGGCGTCCGATCGGCGCGAGCAGGGCCCGCATCCTGACAACCCTCATTCATGCCCTGCGCTCCGGGGGCGGCCGGCGCGGTGTGACTGCGGTATGCATCGGCGGCGGAATGGGGATCGCTATGGCGATCGAGACGATGTGATCGCGGGGTCCTTCTGCTCGTTGGCTTCCACCTCCTCGTCAGCCTCCTTGCCGGGCCAGTAGGGTTCGTCGACTTCCTCGATCTGATCACGATCTCCTCCTAGCCACCATGCCCGCCCGGTCCGTGCGACCACCGCCGGAGGCGGCATGCTAAGATCGGCGCTCGATGCAGGCTCGAACGAGGGAGGGTGCCGGGATGCGCCAGGTTCACAGACTCGCCGCCGCCGCATGCTTCCTGATTCTCGTCCTGACCGCGCTTCCCGCGCGGGCGCAGTACAAGCGCGCGCCGACGCTCGACGACATGCTCGATCTCGTCCAGGTGTCCTCGCCGCAGATCTCGCCGGACGGCAGGCGCGTCCTGTACGCGCGTGCCGAGATCACGAAATGGAAGGACAACACACGCGTCTCCACCATCTGGATCGCGAACGCCGACGGCACCGGCGCGTATCAGTTCCTGGGCAGCGACAAGGACCGGTCGCCGAAGTGGTCGCCTGATGGAACGCTCGTGGCGTTTCTGTCGTCGCGCGATGCCGGGGCCGGCGAGGCCGCGGGGACGCGCGACGAAGGCAGCGGCGGTCAGATCTGGCTCATCCGCGCGGCCGGCGGCGAGGCCTGGACGCTGACGGCGAACAAGGGGACCATCCGAACGTTCGAGTGGTCCGCCGACAGCTCGGCGATCGTCTTCGTCGCGAGCGACGCCAAGACCGACGAACAGAAGGCCGCCGAGAAGGCGGGCGACGATGCCGTCTACGTGGACGAAGGATCCAACGGCCAGTCGAGCGGCGCCTACTCCAACATCTGGGTCGTCGGAGTTGCCGACAAGAACGAGCGCCAGATCACGCGCGACAAGCTGATTGTCGGCGATTTCGAACCCTCCCCCGACGGGCGGCGCGTCGCCTTCACCTATCGCACGGAGGCCGCCCGGAACGGCCAGCACCGTGCCGAGCTCGCGGTGGTCGACGCCGACTCCGGCGTCAAGCGCGACCTGACGAAGAACGACGCGCCCGAAGGGTCTGTGCGATGGTCGCCCGACGGCGACACCATTTCGTTCGTGGCCGGCAGCGACACGACCTGGGACCTGGCAGAAGACAAGCTCTGGCTGATGCCCGCCACGGGCGGTCCGGCCCGGCGCGTCTCGGATGGCTTCACGGGCGACGTGCGCGGCTACTACTGGGCCCGCGACGGCGCGTCGATCTATTTCGCCGGCGCGCAACGCGGAAGGAGCGGCATCTTCCACCTCGATCTCAAGACCGGGGGACTCCGCACGATCACGTCGGGCGACTGGTCCGGCAATCTCGACTCGGTGACGTCCGACCTCGGTCGCGGCGCGGCCGTCATCACCTCGCCCTCAGCGCCGGGTGAAGTGCACGTCGTCGATCTCGCGACGGGCGACGTCAGGCAGATCACGACCGTCAACCCGCAGGTCACGTCGTTCCAGCTCGCGGCGCACAAGTGGGTGACGTGGAAGAGCAAGGACGGTCTGGAGGTCGAAGGGCTGCTCTGGGTACCTGAGGACTATCGTGGAGGCACGCTCCCCTTGCTCGTCAGCGTGCATGGCGGACCGGCCGGCGTGTGGTCGGCGTCGTTCCGCGCCATCAACCACGTCTATGCCAGCCTCGGCTGGGCCGTCCTCGAACCGAACGTGCGCGGCAGCAGCTCGTACGGCGACGCCATCCTGCGCGGCAACATGAAGGACATCGGCGGCGGCGACTACCAGGACGTGATGACCGGCGTGGACGCGCTCATCGCGCAGGGCGTCGCAGATCCCGACCATCTGGCGATCCGCGGCTGGAGCTACGGAGGTATTCTTGGCGGCTGGACGATCACGCAGACGACGCGCTTCAAGGCGGCGTCGCTTGGAGCGATGGTGAGCGACTGGTCGTCGGAGTACGCGATGGGCTTCAACCACGACGTGCGCCGCTGGTACATCGGCGGCACACCCTGGGAGAACCCCGATGCCTACCGGCGGCAGTCGTCGTACGCGCACATCGCCAAGGTCACGACGCCGGCGATCATCATCCACGGCGAGCGCGACACGACCGACACGATCGGCCAGAGCATGATGTTCTACCAGGGGCTGAAGGATCGCGGCGTGCCCGTCCGGTTTCTGCGGTTCCCGCGCGAGCCGCACGGCTTCCGCGAACCGCACCATCAGCGCATCCGCGATGCCGAGGAGATCGCCTGGCTCATGAAGCACGCGCGCGGCATCGAGTGGACCGCGCCGGCGCGCGAAGACGATGAGAAGAGAGAGAAGAAGACAACGGCCAGCCCGGTGGACGTGTTTCACGTCCTCCAACGGATGCTGGCAAGCGCGTCGATCGCCGCCAGATCGCGCAGTGCCTTCTCGGGCTGCGATAGAGCGTACCGAGCCACTGGGCCTTCGCGACATGGAGTTGGATGAGGATGCG
>CAYHSN010000106.1:0-6820 GCA_964359235.1 uncultured Vicinamibacterales bacterium
CTCTCGCTCGGCATCGAGACGCTCGGCGGCGTCCTGACGACGTTGATTCAGCGAAACACGACGATTCCGACGCGCAAGAGCGAGACCTTCTCGACGGCCGCCGACAACCAGACGAGCGTCGAGGTGCACGTGCTCCAGGGCGAGCGGCCCATGGCGCGGGACAACCGCACGCTCGGACGCTTCCACTTAGTGGGGCTGCCGCCGGCGCCGCGCGGCGTGCCGCAGATCGAGGTCACCTTTGACATCGACGCCAACGGCATCGTGAACGTGTCGGCGAAAGATCTCGGCACGCTCCAGGAGCAGAAGATCACCATCACCGCGTCGAGCGGCCTCACGAAAGACGAGGTCGAACAGATGATGAAGGAAGCCGAGTCGCACACCGACGAGGACCGCCGCCGCAAGGAAGAGGTCGAGACGCGCAACCGCGCCGACCAGGCGGTGTACCTGGCCGAGAAGATGCTGCGCGACGCCGGCGACAAGCTCTCGGCGGCCGACAAGCAGCCGGTCGAGAGCGCCATCGACGAGCTCAAGAAGGCGATCGAGAAGGGCGACGCCGGCGAGATGGGCCGCGTGATGGAGCGGCTCAACCAGGCGCAGCACAAGGCGGCCGAGGCGTTGTACCGCCAGGCGCAGCCCTCCGGCGGCGGCGCGCAGGCGCCCGGTGGCGGTGCGTCGCAGGGCGCGTCCTCCCAGGGCGGCGCGCAGGGCGATGTGATCGACGCGGAAGTGGTGGAAGACGAGAAGAAGTGACGAGGAACGAGGAATGAGGAACGAGTAGACGCGCGCACTCGACGGCCTCGTCGCTCGTCCCTCGTCACTCGTTCCTCGTCACTCGTTCCTCGTTCCTACAGCGATGGATCTTTACGCCATCCTCGGCATCGAACGCGCGGCGAGCTCCGCCGAGATCAAGCGGGTGTACCGTCGCCTCGCCCGGAAGTTCCATCCGGACATCAACCCGGGTGACCAGGCCGCCGCCATCCAGTTTCGGCGCATCGCCGAGGCCTACGAGACGCTGCTCGATCCCAACAGGCGGCGCCAGTACGACACGCACGGGCTGCTGCACGGGGCCGGGTCGGAGCCCACGGTGGAGTTCGAAGGTTTCGACTTCTCGCGCGCCGCCGAGGGTGTGCAGGCCTCGACGTTCACGGAGCTCTTCGCCGACGTGTTCAGAGCGGTGGCGCCCGGGGCCGGCGCGGACCGTCCGGAGTCCGGCGCGGATCTCCACGGCGCGGTGTCGCTCTCGTTCGACGACGCCATTCGCGGCTGCGAGCGGTTGCTGACGGTGACGCGTCAGGCGGTGTGTTCGCAGTGCCTCGGCGGGGGCGCGATTCGGACCGCTGAGGGGCGGTGCCTGCAGTGCCAGGGCGAAGGCTCGCTGCGGTGGGCGCGCGGCCACATGGTGTTTTCGAAGACCTGCACCGCGTGCGGCGGCACGGGCCGCCAGCAGCAGCAGGCCTGCAGCGGGTGCGCGGGCCTCGGCGTGACGGCGCGGTCCGAAGCGGTCGCCGTGCGGGTTCCGGCGGGCGTGGCCGACGGCGCACGCGTGCGCGTCGCGGAGAAGGGCCACGCCGGACGCCGTGGCGGGCGGCCCGGCGATCTCTACATCACCGTACGAGTCGCGCCGCATGCGTTGTTCGAGCGCGACGGCGACGATCTGCGGATCGTCGTGCCGATCGCGGTGTTTGAGGCCGCGCTCGGCGCGAAGATCGACGTGCCGACGATCGACGGCCGGGCGCGCCTGCGTATCCCGCCCGGTACGCAGTCGGGCCAGCGCTTCCGGCTGCACGGGCGCGGCGCGCCCTCGCCGCGCGACGGCCGGCCTGGCGACCTGGTCGTTGAGGTGCGCCTCCTGCTGCCGAAGGTGCTCGACGAGCGTTCGAAGGAGCTCATGCGCGAGTTCGGACGGCTCAACGCCGAAAACGTCCGGAAGGACCTGGGATGAGCTGATGGCGGCAAAGCGCACGAGCGGAAGCGGCAAGGCGTGCTACATGATCAGCGCGGTGGCGCAGAAGTACAACATCCACCCGCAGACGCTGCGCCTCTATGAACGTGAGGGGCTGCTCAGGCCGTCGCGTACCGACGGCAACACGCGCTTGTACTCCGAGGAAGACCTCGAACAGCTCGAGACCGTCCTCTCGTTGACGCGCGATCTCGGCGTGAACCTGGCCGGCGTGGAAATCATCCTGAACATGCGGCAGAAGATCGAGCGCATGCAGAAGGAAGTCAACGAGTTCATGGAGTACGTCAAACGCGAGCTTCAGCGCGGCCTTGGTGACTGGGAGCAGCGTCTGAGCACAGCCCTCGTCAAGTCCTCGCCGACCGATCTCGTTCGGGCGACGCCGTCGCAGTCTCAGCCGGCGGCGCGCGAGAAGCCGACACGCAAGTAGCTCGACGTTCACGGTCCCACGCCTCCAGCCTCACGCCTCGGGTCGTAGTATGATCCGCGCATGGCCGGTCGGAAGGTGGCGGTGGCCGACTCGGAGCGCGACGCGCTGCAGGCGTACTTGCGGGCGATCGCGCGGATTCCCCGGCTGACGGTCGAAGAGGAGCGCGAGCTCGGTCGGCGGATTCAGGACGAGCGCGACGAAGACGCGCTGCGTCGTCTGGTCGAATCCAACCTGCGCTTCGTCGTCTCGTACTCGAAGCGATATCGCGGGCTGGGGGTGCCGTTCCTGGATCTCATTCACGAAGGCAACCTGGGGCTCATCGAGGCGGCCCGGCGGTTCGATCCCCACCGCAACGTCAAGTTCATCACCTACGGGGTCTGGTGGATCCGCCAGACGCTGATGCACGCGTTGTCGGAACAGGCGCGGGCCGTGTCGCTGCCGCCCAAGCTGTCGAACGTGGCGGCGCGCTTTGGGCGTGAGGTGTCGACGCTCGCTGAGCAGCTCCACCGGGCGCCGACGACGCGGGAGATCGCCGACGATCTGGAGATTTCCGAGGCCGACGTGCACGCGCTCGCGCAGCTTGGCGGGAGCGACGTCTCGCTGAGCGATCGGCTCGGCGCCGACCAGGACGGCCCGGAGCTGGGCGATACGCTCGAGCAGGACAGCGTGCCGCCGGCCGACGATCACCTGCTGCGTCGCGCGCTCGAGAAGCATGTGGGCGCGGTCCTTGGCGAGCTGGACGGCAAGGAGCGCGCGGTGATGCGGCTGCGGTTTGGCCTCGACGGCGACGGGGACCCGAAGACGCTCCAGGAAATCGGCGATCGGCTGCACCTGTCGCGCGAACGGATCCGGCAGATCGAAGCCCGCGCGAAAGAGAAGCTGCGCCGCTCGAAGAAAGCGCACGGCCTTCGGAGCTATCTGAACTAGCGCTGGCGCCCGTCAGGCGACAGGCGGCCAGGACTCGAGGCCAAGTGGACATTCGGCAATCGTCAATCGACAATCGTCAACCGACAATCTACAATCCGGTGTCCATGTCCTGTCCCCTCTGTGACGGCACCGGCTGGAAGCCAGTCGAGATCGACGGCGTGACGCGCATGGCCCGGTGTGACTGCTGGCGCGAATCGCTGTCATCCACGCTCGTCGCCGAGGCGCGCATTCCGCCGCGCTACCGGAAGTGCGACCTCGACAACTTCCGTACCGAGAACGACTCGCTCGTGGAAGCCGTGCGCAGGGCCCGCCGGTTCGTCGGGTGTTTCCCGGTCGTCGACAAGGGGCTGTTCCTGGTCGGCAAGCCGGGCGTCGGCAAGACGCACCTGGCCGTCGCGGTCCTCAAGCTCGTCATCCGCGAGAAGGGCGCGCGCGGCCTGTTCTACGACACGCGCGAGCTGCTCCGCGTCATTCGGGCGACCTACAACCCGATGGTCCAGATGGCCGAGATGGACGTGCTGCGGCCGGTCATGGAGGCCGACCTGCTCGTGCTGGACGATCTGGGAGCGGAGAAGACCTCCGAGTGGGTCGAAGAGACGCTCAACCTCATCGTCAATACCCGCTACAACGAACGCCGGGCGACGATCTTCACGTCGAACTACGAGAACAAAGAGGACCAGACCGATCCCGACTCGCTCGCGGTGCGGGTGGGCTTCCGCATGTGGTCGCGGTTGCACGAGATGTGCGAATTCGTGACGATGGATGCGGTGGACTTCCGGATGGCTGGCCCCGACGCGACGCCAGAGGACCTCGCGCGGCTCGACAAGCATGGCCGCGCCGTCACCACGCGCCTGCCGGCCCGCACCAAAGGCCCAGCCCGCGCGCAGCTCCGCGATCGCGACAAGGGCGATCTGAAGTGGTCGGGAGGCAAGGCTGGAAGGTGAATCCTACATTTCAGATTGATTGATCTCAGATTGAGGGATTGATTGAGGGATTGACGACGGAATGATTGAAGAATCGATTGACGATTGACCGTCGGACACGCGCAGGGGAATCCGTCAATCTCCAATCCATTCGTCAATCTTCGAATCCTCAATCTGCAATCAATCTTTCAATCTGCAATCACCAAATCTTCAATGCACGACTGCAAATTAGGCCTGTATCTCCACATCCCCTTCTGCAGCGCCATCTGCAACTACTGCAACTTCAACCGCGGGCTGTTCGACCCGGACCTGAAGGCGCGCTACGTCGCGGCCCTCGAGCGGGAGATCGCGCGGATCGGCGACCGGCACGGGTCGGCGCAGGCGCCGGCCGACACGATCTACTTCGGCGGTGGGACACCCTCGCTCCTCGATCCGGTCGAGATCGGGCGCCTGATCGCGGTTTGCCGTGACGTGTTTGCGGTCGCGGCCGACGCGGAGATGACGCTCGAAGCCAACCCCGAGACGGTCACGCCCGCGACCCTCGACGGATTTCGCGCCGCCGGAGTCAACCGGCTCTCGTTCGGCGTGCAGTCGTTCCGTGACGAGGAGCTCCGCCGCCTCAGCCGCTTGCACGACGTGGCGCGCGCGCGGCAGGCCTATCGTGACGCGCGGGCGGCGGGCTTCGAGAACATCAGTCTCGATCTGATGATGTGGCTGCCCGAGCAACGCCTGGACGACTGGCGTGTGTCGGTCGAGTCGCTGATCGATCTGCGGCCGGAGCACGCCTCGCTCTATCTGCTCGAGCTCTATCCCGACGCCCCGCTCCGGGAGGACATGGCGCGCGCGCGCTGGTCGCAGGCGCCCGACGATGACGCGGCGGCGATGTACCTGTGGGCGATGGAGCGGCTCGAAGGGGCTGGCTACGACCAGTACGAGATCTCGAACGTCGCGCGGCCCGGCCGGCGCTCGCGTCACAACCTGAAATACTGGACCGACGGCGAATGGTTCGGCTTCGGCTGCGGCGCGCACTCGACGATCGCCGGCGTGCGCTGGAAGAACGTGGCCGCGATCGGGGAGTACCTCGCCCGTGTCGAGCGCGACGGCGAGGTGTCGGTGGACCGGCGCGCGCGCTCGCCGTCCGAGCGCCTCGGCGAGGCGATCTTCATGGGCCTCCGGCTCACCGAGGGGCTCGACCTCGAGGCCGCCGGCGTGCGCTACGGCGCCGACGCGTGGGGGCGGTACGGGCCAGAGCTGGCCCGGTTCTTCGACGCGGGACTGGCCGTGCGGTCAGGCGCCCGCCTCCGCCTGACACGGCCGGGCATGCTTGTGGCTAATGACGTGATGAGTGTTTTCGTCTAGGCGGGCGGTACGGTAAAGTATGGCTCCCTTCGCGGTTTGTAAAAGGAGGATACGAATGCGGTCGACGCTTTCCCTGCCGGCGCTGAGAGGCCGGCGCAACGTGTTCGCTCTCGTTCCGGCCGTCATGCTCGTCGCGGCGACCGGCAGCGCCTGGGCCGCAGGGGCGTCGTCCGGCGCGCAGCAGCCGCCGGCCCAGCAGGCGCCGCCTGAGCAGAAGTTCACATCGACCGTCGGCTTGTACTACAACATCATCAAGGCCGACAAGATCGCGGACTTCGAGAAGTTCATTGTGCGTCTGCACGCCGCCATGGCGAAGACGGAGAATGAGACGCGCCGGAAGCAGGCGGCGGGGTGGCGGGTGTTCAAGTCAGCCACAGCCGATCCGCAAGGCAACGTCGTGTACTTGTTCTGGCTCGATCCGGTTGCGGCGGACACCGACTACACGATCACGAAGATCATGATCGACGTCTTCCCGCCCGACGAAGTGCGTCCGATCTTCGACACGATCAAGGACGCCTTTGTCCAGCAGGTGCGGTTCAACCTCGATCTCGTCGCGAATTTCGGCGCGGCACCGCTGGCCGGGATGGAGGAACTGGATCTTCACAAGAAGGAACACCAGTAGCGACCGGGCGAGCTGGTTTCGTGCTCGAAGGAGGCTGTGAATGTCGTCGACGTTTCACTGGTCCCTGCGGCGCCTCGGGCGCGGCGCGCTCGGTCTCGCTGTGGCTGCGAGCCTCGTCGTGATATCCACGACCGGGTGGAACGCGATCGCGTCCGAGCCCCAGGCGATGCAGCAATCGGCACAGCAACTGGCGCCTCCGGGCCGCGTGTTCGGCTCCGAGGCCGGGTTGATCTTCAACCCCGTGAAGCCGGCGGCAGCCGCCGATTTCGAGATGGTGATGGGCAAGCTGAAGGAGGCTCTGGAGAAGAGTCAGGACCCCATCCGGAAGGAACAGGCCAAGAGCTGGAAGATCTTCAAAGCCCTGGAGCCGATGCAGGACACCATCCTGTACGTGTTCGTCGTGGATCCGGCCGTGAAGGGCGCGGACTACTCGGTGACCAAGATTCTCGCCGAGGCGTTCCCGACCGAAGTCCAAACGCTCTATGAGAAACTCGGCGCCGCGTACGCGCTGGCGCCGAGCCTCATCAATCTCTCGCTCGTGCAGGCGCCTGGCCAGACCGGCGGGATGAGCGAGTTGAACGTCGGCAGGACGAGCAAGTAGC
>CAYHSN010000106.1:6920-9435 GCA_964359235.1 uncultured Vicinamibacterales bacterium
TCGGCCGACTGGATCGTGTTCACGTCGGGCGCCGCGACGCCGGTGGCCGCCATCGAGCTGCAAGGCGACCGCGTGCGCCTGACGCGGCCCGACGGCGGCTGGGTCACGGCGCCTGCCGATCGGATTGACTGGGACGCGAGCGCCGCGCGGAGCGGCCACCGCGTGCGGCCTGACCCCGGGGCCGTCCGCCACGCCGATCCGACCAACGGCGGCGCGCAGACCGAGGTCCGCCGGACGAAGGCTGGCGCGCCGTTTCCCGCCGCGGATCCCGACGGCTATCGCGCCTTCGCCGTCCGCGTCGCGCCGCCTCCCAAGATCGACGGGGCGCTGGACGACGAGGCGTGGCAGCGCGCCATGCCGTTCGGCGGGTTCTATCAGGAGGAACGGCGGGAAGGCGAACCCGAATCCGAGCACACGGAAATTCGCATCGTCTACGACGACGAGGCAATCTACTTCGCCGTTCGCGCGTACGATCGCGAGCCCGACAAGGTCGTCGCGATGAACATGCTGCGCGAGGCGACGCTCCGCACCGACGATTCGATTCGCATCCTGCTCGACCCGCTGCACGATCACCGCACGGCGTTTCTGTTCGGGACCAACGCGAACGGCATCATCGTCGACGCCTACCTGTTCGGCCGCACCGAGGCGAACATGAACCGCGATTGGAACGGCGTCTGGTGGACGCGGGGCCGGCGCGACGCACAGGGATGGACGAACGAAGTCGCGATTCCGTTCAAGACGCTCAAGTTCCCGAACAACGACATCCAGACGTGGGGTCTGACGGTCAGCCGGCGCGTGGCGCGCCGCAACGAGTTCTCGTACTGGCCGTTCATCCCGAACGACTCGACGTTCTACTGGGCGGGCTCGGCGGGCCACCTCGAGGGGCTCAGCCACATCACGCCCGGGCGCAACCTGCAGTGGAAGCCGTATGTGTCGGGCGGCGCCGAGCGGAACGTCGCGCTCGCCCGGCCCACGAAGCAGTTCGACGCGGGCTTCGACTTCAAGTACGGCTTCACGCCCAACCTCACGGCCGACTTTACCTACCACACGGACTTCGCGCAGACCGAGGTCGACGACATCCAGGTCAACCTCACGCGCTTTCCGACCTACTACCAGGAGAAACGCCAGTACTTCCTGGAAGGCGCGCGCATCTTCGACTTCGGTCTCAGGCAGCAGGCCGAAATCTTCTACTCCAGGCGGATCGGTCTGACCGAGAGCGGCAGTGCCGTGCCGATCCTGGTGGGGAGCCGCCTCAACGGCAAGCAGGGCCGGTATTACATCGGGGCGCTGAACATCCAGACGCAGAATACAGAGGGCGAAGGGGGGCAGCTCGTCGCGCCATCGACCAACTGGACGGTCGTGCGGCTCTCGCGCGACTTCCTTCGCCGGTCGCGCGTGGGGATGATCTTCACGAACCGGACCGCGGTCGGCGAGACGGTCAGCGACAACCGCGTCGTGGGCGTCGATACGACGCTCTACCGCGGGAACGCGTTCAACTTCGACGGCTTTGTCGCGGCCGTGTGGGACCCGGCGATCGAGGACGATCGGCTGGCCGGGCGCGCGGCGATGGTCTACGACACGGACAAGTACGGGGTGAGCGCGTCCTATCTGGACGTCGCCGACAACTTCAAACCGGCGGTCGGGTTCGTCTCGCGCCGGGGCATCCGCCGGGTGTCGGCGTCGGCGCGCTTCAGTCCGCGGCCGCGCGTGATGAACGTGCGGCGCCTCTTTCTCGAACCGCGGCTCGACTACTTCACGCGGCACGACGGCACGCCCGAGTCGCGCGACCGCGCGCTGCAGGTGCGGCCCGAATTCGACAGCGGCGAATCGCTGTCGGTAAACGTCGGCGACAACCTGGAGAACCTGTTCCGGCCATTCACCATCCGCCCGGGCGTGGTCATCGCACCCGGGACGTACCGGTTCACCGAGTCGACGCTGGCGATCAGTTCGTATCCGGGCCGGCCGCTGTCGGGCACCGTCAACGTCTCGCAGGGCGGCTTCTACGATGGCGAGAAGACGAGCCTCTCGCTGACCGGGTCCTGGCGGGTGAACCCGCACCTCAGCCTGGCGCCCAGCTACTCGGTCAACCGCGTCAGCCTCGCCGGGGCCGCGTTCACGACCCACCTCGTGCGCAACCGGTTCAATTACAACTTCAGCTCGCTGCTGTCGCTCAACGCGCTGGTCCAGTGGTCGAACGACACGCGCAGCTTCGTGACCAACCTGCGCCTCAACTGGATCTACAGGCCGGGCACCGACTTCTACCTCGTGTACACCGAGATCGACGACACACGCGGCGAGTTCAGCCCCCGCAACCGGACGCTCATTGCCAAGGTAAACTACATCCTGGACTTTTGATCGGCCGGCGGGTTCTGGCAACCCGTGCAGACTTCCACCACGGCCTGCTCGCGACCGCGCCGGGCCGAAGGAGACTGGTCATGAGACGCGTGACGATCGGGTTTGCGACGGTCCTGTTCGTCCTGGGCATGGCGGCCTCGCTCATCGCCGACACGCTGGT
>CAYHSN010000107.1:0-9308 GCA_964359235.1 uncultured Vicinamibacterales bacterium
GCCGTGGCCGCCGGTTGGCCGCGAGCAAGGCCGTGCGGTCTACTTCAATACCTGTAGGCTCACCTGAGCGGCGGTAGGAGCGGGTAGCGAGGTACGCAAGATGAAGGCGACAGTCACATTGACGCGGTGTGTCCAAGACTCACAGGATTACGGCAGCAACGACGAGCACATGGTCTCGCGGGTGTTCTTCGATCTTGAAGTAGACGGTCGTTCTTACCCAGGACTCCACGCCGACCTCAAGCAGGTTGTCGGCTCGAATTACGAGACGGGCGACATCGAAGTCGGAAAGCCCGAAGGCTATCGGGGGCCGTTCAACTACATTGCTTTTCGCGACGCGGCTGAGCGGTATTTTCGTGGTCTGGTCGGTTCGGCGGGTTCGGGAATTCGGATTCAGGGCGCCACCAACATCAGGATGCGAAACAACACCTTCGACTTTCGGAGGGTCGAGGTCTTCGAGATCGATGGTTCCTCCTCGGGTGGTTGGTGACGAGGGAGCCTAACCCGCGGCTGCACCGGACGGCCGCGCGTCAAGAGCGGTGAGCGGCCGCCGGTGAGCCGCAGACGTTAGGCCGCATCAGAGGCATCAAGCCAAACGCCAACCCAACCGTGTTTTGCTGT
Source organism: uncultured Vicinamibacterales bacterium (assembly GCA_964359235.1). Lineage (GTDB taxonomy): Bacteria > Acidobacteriota > Vicinamibacteria > Vicinamibacterales > JAHECP01 > CAYHSN01. The sequence continues at coordinate 619 of CAYHSN010000107.1, forward strand.
CAGCTGATGGTTACCCGCTTTCTCGAATTTGGCTCCTCCGGCCGGGATCCGCCCGCGCTGTGGTGGCAGTTCCCTCCAAACCATTACGACCCTTAGAAGGAGGCGTTATGAAGACCCTGAAGATGTCCCTCGCACCGTCTGGCGTCGTCGCCCTTCTAGCCGCGTCCCTGGTCACACTGTCCCCGCAGGCGAGCTTCGCGCAGACTGACCCTTGGCTCGGAACGTGGAAGCTCAACCTGGCGAAATCGACGTACAGTCCTGGCCCGCCGCCGAAGAGTCTGACTGTCACTATCGAGGCGGCCGGACAAGGCATGAAGCTAGTTAGCAAAGGAATTGACGCTGAAGGGAAGGCGACCGGCACACAGTACACTGCAAACTACGACGGAAAGGACTACCCGGTCACTGGATCGCAGGACTACGATACGGTCGCGCTCAAGCACATCGACGCTTTCACGCTGGAGGCGACAAGAAAGAAGGCCGGCACAGTAGCCCAGATCCAGACGCGCGTGGTCTCGAAGGATGGGAAGATAATGACCAACACAGTCAAAGGCACAAACGCGAAAGGTCAGACTATCAACAACGTCTTCGTTCTCGAGAAGCAGTAGGAGTGCTCACACCTCAGATTTACGAGGCGGCCTCCCAAGAAACTAGCCCGAATACGACGGGAGCGTAGGCATGGGATCCCACTCTGCTGCAACAACTTGCGGAGAGTTGGCCTCCAGTTTCTGATGCGATGCGTCGCGATGGCATCGCGTGAGCCGCTAACACGGCGCTGAACCCGACGGGCGCTGCTGGGGTTGTGAGCGCCCGCGGGTTAGCGCCATGGCGTTGGGCGGACCAGCAACGAAGAAGTCCGTGGTGTCGATCAGCGACGAGCAGGCTCCAGGGACCAGTTCGCAACCTCGATCTCTTTGAAGCGCGCAAAGTCCTTGACGTTGGCGGTGACGAGGATAAGGCTATTCACATGGGCGATCGCCGCGATTTGCCCGTCCGTGTACGGCGCGGGTCGGCCAATGCGCTCGAGACGCGCTCGCTCGTGGCCGTGCCACGTCGCCGCAACCTCGTCGTACGGCAAGATCGGAAACGCTGCTTGGACGACCTCACGGAGATAGGTGTCAAGCGCGGTGCGGCGCTTGCCTCTGGGCAGCCGTCGGCAGCCATACGTCAGCTCGTGCCACACCGGCGCGGCGATCGCGCATTCGTGGCCGTGCTCGTCGAGGTGCTTGACGATCCGCGGGTTGGGGGTCTTGGATACCGGGGAGGACACGATGCTGGTGTCCAGCAGATACCGAAGCGTCATAGGGAGACCTCGCGCCCGAGGCCCTTGTCCCGAGTGGACGCAACGAAGTCATCTTCGAGGCCGACCTGGGCCAGCGAGTATTTCTCAAGGAATCTCCTGTAGGCGTCGCCGAACCGGGGCCGGTCGCCCCGCAGGCGCTCAAACTCCCGCAAGGAGACAACGACGGCGACCGGCCTGCCCCGACGGGTCAGCTCGATGTTCATGCCGCCCTCGGCTTGGTCAACGATCGTTGGGAGGCTGGTCCTAGCGTCTGCGATTGAATACCTGTGCGGCATGCGCTAATGTACATCACGCTGTACATGGATGCAAGCCGAGGCCGCCCAACACGCGGCTGCACCGACGGCCGGTGCGAACGTGAGCGGCCGCGGGTGAGCCGCGATTCGTTAGGCGTGCGCGGTGTCTGGTGAGTCGAAAGGCACGAATGGGCACTCGGAGCCAGGGCCGTGGGCGAGCAAGCCAAAAGGCACCTGCGCCTGGACGTGCAGGGCTGTTCGAGGCGGAGGCCGCCTACGCAGACAGCATCTTTCGTACGGCCACGGGCGACGTGAAAGGAGCTGTCGCGGCGCTCCACCGGGCGCTCGCGTTCGCTCCAGGATACGCACCAGCGATCTTCAGTCTCGGGACGGTTGAGTACCAGCGCGGCAAATGCGCCGAGGGACGCCGGCTCTTTGAGTCGTTGCTCACGCACCCGGCGGACACCCCTGACCTGTGCGGCATCATCGACCACGCCGGCGACTTTCTGATCGGTCGCCGGGCCTACAAGGACGGCCTTGAGTTGTATCGTGCGGCGGCGTTGCGATTTCCTCATGTGGCCGTCTTTCATCAGGGCGTAGGCTGTTGTGCGGGCCACGAAGGTCTTCACGACGAAGCGATCGCGGCGTCGAGGCGGGCGTTGGAGCTCGAACCCGCGAACCAACGGTTCCTGAACGATCTCGGCTGGTCCCTCCTCGAAGCGGGACGGCCATCCGAGGCCAAGGCAACACTGGCGCGAGCCGTGGCGATGGACCCGGACGATCAACTGGCGCGGGAGAACCTGCGGTTCTGCAAGAGGAAGCTGGCCAAAGTGCGAGTCAGGGGGGGTGCAACCGCGCTGGAGCCGGCGGTGCCGCCTCTGGCTCTGAAGCGCCGCGGCTCAGCGCGTCGTCGTTAGCGCCGGGTCTGCAGCAACTCGCGCAGCGCCGAGACCGCGATTCCCCAGTTCACGCCGGTCCCCGCCGGCATCCTGCCGCGCCCGTCGGGCGCATCCACGAAATCGCCGGCCGCCACAATCGCCACCACCGTCCCATCCGCCGTGAAGATGGGGCTGCCACTCGTACCCGGCGAGATGCCCAGGCCGATCTCGAGGTAGCGGCCGCCCCGGATGTCGCCAAGCACGTCTGCCGAGAGCCGGCCACGCGGCTTCCACGGATCCGTCGCCACGGCTGAGAAGCCGAACGCGGCCAGCGTCGTGCCGCGCCGCAGCCGTGCGAGCGCAGCCTCGTCGGCGAGCGCCAGCGCCGCGACGGGCGGTCCGGGTGCGAGACGGAGGAGCGCCACATCGTCGCGGATCGATCCGGGGCGCCAGTTCGGGTGAGGCCACGCCTCGACGATCCGCCTCGCTCCTCCAGCCGAATCGCTGCGGACGGCGATGGCGGCCGTAGCGGCCGCGTGCGCGAGCGCGCCGCGGTGTCGCAACTCGTCGGCGACGTGCGCGTTGGTCGCAAGCACTCCGTCCGCCCGCACGGCGAACGCCGTGCCGACGACCGCGCGCTGCCCAGCGTGCTCGATGGCCACCAGATACACCGATCGGGCGACCGCCGCGGCCGACTCCTCGAGGAGCGGTCCCCTGAGTTGCAGGACGGCGTAGGCCGAGACGAGCGCCACGACCAGCGCCGCGGCCGCGGCCACGGCGAGGACCGCCCGGCGATCGCCGGCGGTTTCGACGCGCACGACGTCGGCGCCGAACGCCAGGCGGTCGCCGCGCCCAAGGCGCTGCCGACTCACCCGGACGCCGTTCAGCAAGGTGCCGTTGGTCGAGCCCAGATCGACGATCCACCACACGCCACGCTCGAGCACGGCCTCGGCGTGGAGGGCGCTCGAGAGAGGTGGATCGGAGTCGGGAAGGATCAGGTCGTTGTCACGGCTTCGACCGATCCGGACGCGCGGGCCGGAGAACGCCGCCTGCTGGCCGCGGCGCGGACCGGTGAGGAACTGCACGCGAAGCACGGATACACGAGAAACAGGAAGGGGAGGCGCCGACTCGGCGCCTCCCCGGGGTGGGATGTTGCTACTTCCGCACGGTATCCTTGGCCTTGGCGGCGCCCTTGAAGGTCATCACGGCGAACTTCTCCTGGACCTCGACCACTTCGCCGGCTCCGGTTTCCTTCTCCTCGGCTCCGAGCTTCACGCCCGTGTCGGGGTCGATGAGGGCTTCGCCGACGCTGACGATCTTGAACTTGTCGCCCACCTTGAGGCCGGAGGAGGACCCCATGTTGATCCATGCCCGGTTGCCGTCGACCTTGATGATCCTTCCCTCGAGTCCACCCGCCGGCCCGCCTCCGGACCCAAACTTCTCGACGTAGCCCCCGGCGACCAGCTTCTCGACGATGGCCTTGGAGGCCTTCTCGATCGCCTCGCTTGCGATCCCCCATTCGGCGTCGCGGCTCAGGCTCGTCCCCTTGACGAATCCGCCGCCCTTCTTGACCTGGCCATCGGCCGAGATCGAAACGATGCGCTCGGCCGTGGTCGTGTCGATGAAGCGCATGTTGATCGTCGCCTCCGCCTGGGTCATGCTGCCGCCAACGCCGAGCCTGCCAATGGCGCCGCGGGTCGTGTTAATTGAGAACTTGTCGATGGCGCCGGTAAGGATGTATCTGATGCCCAGGATCTTCCCGACCTTGGCGGCCGTTTGCGGGTCGAGCGCGCCCGTGGTGGCGAGCCCCTGTTCCTTGAGCACCAGGGCGAGCTTGTCGCGCTCGATGACGCTGAATTTCGCCGACAGCGCCGGGTTCTCGGAAAAAGCAGTGTCGATGTGGTTGCGAGCCGCAGGTCCCAGGTCGCCCGAGAACCACCAGCTCCCCTCGCTGTTATTCTCGAAGTCCCAAATGGCAAGCCTGATTTTCGCCTGGGCGTGGGCGGAGCCCGTGCCAAGGAGCACCAACACCATCGCCGTCGCCAGGTGCCATAGCAGCTTCTTCATGAGACCCTCCTCAAGGCCGGGCGTTTCCCGCAGCAAGTATGAGCAGCGCGCGCAAGGTTGTCAATTCATCGACGGACACATCCACGGGCACCCGTGGTTGATCGGGTCTTGGCTTCCTGTTATCGTTCTCGTGCGCAGGCGAATCAGCGCCAAACCGGAAGCATAGGTCCTCCATGCCGGAACACCCTCCCGACATCGACACGTCGGTTCTCGACAAGCTCATCGAGATCAGAAAGCGACAGAACCTGCTCCAGGAGTTCTGCACGCAAGCCGAGCGGCTGAAGGGGAAGGTCGACGGCGCCGTCCATCGGACGGTCGTCGACGACTATGCGAAGCGCCACGCCGCCTTGGAGCAGGAGGCCGCGCCGCTCAAGTCTCAAGCGCGACAGGAGTATCAGAAGCTGCGCGCACAGTACGATCGCGTCAACAGCGCGCACGAAGCGGCCCGGCTCGCCAAGGAAGAGCTGGAGTTCCGACAAGCCGTCGGAGAGCTGGACGAACACGAGCTGGCCGCGCGGCTGCAGGAGCCGGCCGGCATCCTCGAGCACTGCGACGCCGAACTGGCCGCGCTGGACGAACAGAAGGCGCGTTTCCTCGAGGCGCTCCCTGGAGACGAGATCGAACGGGCGACGGAGCGGCCCGTCGTCAGCGTGGGTGCCGAACCGGCCGAGATCGGTGAGGTTTCGCTCGACGCCACTCTTCTCGTGTCCTCCGAGCCAGAACGCGTCACTGGCGTCGAGCCGCCGCCGCCGATCCAAGCCGGGCAAGCCGCCGGAGCCGCCCCCAGTGCGCCGGAGGAGGCCGAGCGGACGCTCCTTCTTCCGGAAGGCGTGCTGGTGCTGGATGAGGAAGGCGGCAAGCCGGCGGAGTATCCGCTCGGGATGTTCAACTACATCGGTCGCTCCGAGGAGAATCACATCCGCATCGCCCGCTCCGGCGTCTCTCGGCGTCACGCGCTCGTGCTCGCGGGTCCGGACGGCTTCACGATCCGTGACTTGCAGTCACAGAACGGAACGTTCGTCAACGGCGAACGAGTGACGGAGCACCGTCTGGCCGACGGCGACCGCATCGCCATTGGAGACGCGCAACTGGTCTTCCGGTCACGTGCCGCTGCTCTCGCCAGACCCACCGCCGGTCCGCTGTCGCAGCCAATTCCGGTTTCGGAGTCCGCCCATGGAGATCCGAGCAAGCGAGCAGGCCGGAATCGCGCTTCTTGAACCTGACGGTTCCATCGACACCCGGTCGGCGCTCGAATTCGAGCGAAAGGTGCGGGAGTTGTTGGAAGGGGGAGCGCGCCTGTTCGCCATCGACTTCGCGGAAGTCGAGCTGATCACCAGCGCCGGCATTCGGGTGTTGATGATGCTGGCGAAAAGACTGCAGGGGATCGAGGGGGATCTGGTTCTGTGCGCGCTGAACGATCAAGTGAAGACCGTTTTCGAGATCGCGGGGCTGACCGAGCAGTTCCGCATCGTGTCGTCACGGCAGGAGGCGCTCGCGCTGCTCTCGACCCGCATAGGGCCCTCGCCGGCGGCGAGGCTGTCCCGCATCTCACGTCTGGCCACACGTCTGCTCGGTGGAGAGGACGTCACGGCCATGCGTGCGCCACGAGCCAAAGATTCCTCGGAACGTAGCTCCGACCTCTCCGCTCGCGTGGCGCAGCTCCTGACGGAAGGCGAGGCCAGCCGCACCTCGAGGTCGTCGTCGAACCGCCCCTCGGATCCGTCGACTCCGGGAAGGCGAGAAACCTAGCAGGCCGTGCAGACTTCCACCACGGCCTGCTAGGCCCGACTCGCCCGCTGGCACTGCGCGCATGCCGAAGCTCATCGTTCAGACCGGGCCGCGGAGCGGGAAAGAATTCTCCTTCGACAGGTCTGTCATCATCGGGCGCGGACCCGCGGCCGATCTGGCGCTCGACGATCCGGAGGTGTCGCGCCGGCACGCGCTGCTGCGGTGGGTCGACGGCGATTGCTTCGTGCTGGATCTCGGCAGCGCCAACGGGACCTTCGTGAACGGACGGCGTGTGTCGACGCCGACGCGCCTGCGGGATGGCGACCAGCTCGGGCTTGGCACGCTGGTCGCGCTGTACGGCGAGCGCGCGCCGGCGACCGCCGCGCCTGCCACCGAGTCGGTGCGGTGGCTCGACCGGGCGGAGGCGCAACCGCAGGTCCTGCTCACGATGTCCGCCGAGGACACCCGGGTCGAGCAGTTCGACGCCCAGGAAGCGGCGGAGATCGTCGCCGCGATGTCCGAGCGGCTGCGGTTCCTCAACGATCTCGGCACCATCAGCGCTCAGGCCTTCGACGAGTCCGCCCTGCTGGCCTTCGTGCTCGATGAGCTGTTCGTCCTCATGCCGCAGGCCGACCGCGCGTTCATGATGCTGTGGGACAGCCACGCGGGGCGGCTGGTGCCCACCGCCGCTCGCACACGCTCCGGCCGGCCCGCAGAAATCGCTGTCAGTCGCACGCTCCTGGACGACGCGATCAACAGACGCGAGGCTGTTCTGGCCGTCGACATGGAATCGGACGAGCGCTTTGCGAAGGCCGAGTCCATCTACGGAATCGGAATCCGCTCGGCGATCTGCGTGCCGATGCTCTTCGATAAGGAGCTGTTCGGCGTGATTCAGGTCGACAGCGCTTCGCGGGAGCGGCGCTTCCACAAGGCCGACATGGCCCTGCTGGTCGGCATCGCGACACAGGTCGGACTCGCGCTCGCCTACGCGCGCCTTCACGCACGGCTCGTCGAACGGGAACTCTTCGAACGGGATCTCATGCTGGCCAGGAGAATCCAGCAGCAGTTCCTCCCGGCGCGTACTCCGGACGTCGCCGGGTGTTCTTTTGCCGTCGAGTGCCGCCCGGCTGTCGGTGTCGGGGGCGATTTCTACGACTTCCTTGAACTGGCCGACGGCGCCGTCGGCATTGCCGTGGGGGACGTGTGCGGCAAGGGCGTCTCGGCCGCACTGTACGCGGCGAAGCTCACAAGCGATCTGCGCTACGAGGCGGCGGGTCAGACCGACCCGGCGGCGATTCTGATGCGGCTCAACCGGATTCTCACGACGGGCCGCGAGGAGGGGATGTTCGTCACCGTCGCACTCGCGGTGCTGCACCCGGGGAGCGGACGGCTGGTGGTCTCGAGCGCCGGACACCCGCTGCCCCTGGTGCGCGACGCGCGCGGGGAAGTCGTCGCGCTGGGCCGCACCGGCGATATCCCGCTGGGCGTGCGCGACGATGCCAGGTTCGAGCAACGCGAGTATCAGCTCGAGGCTGCCGATTCGGTCGTCCTGTACACCGATGGCGTCACCGAAGCCATGAACCGAGGGCAGGAGCTGTTCGGCGCCGAGCGCCTGATCGACGCCGTGCGCCGGGCCGGCCGTGACGCCGAGAGCGTCCTCCGCACGGTGCTGTCTGGGCTCGAGATGTTCGCGGGCGGCGCGCCTCAGAGTGACGACATCACGATCCTGTGTTTCGCTCGCGACGCCTCGCCGTAACGAAGCTTCGCCTCAAACCGACGAGTAAGAGCCGGACGGTGTGCGGCGAATCTTCGTTACTAGGGGGCGGAGCTTGCCTGCCCTGAGCGGCGTCGAAGGGCTCCGCCCGCGGGCCGACCAAGGTCGGCCCCTACGATTCCGAGACGTCGCCGATCGTGCGTGTCATGACGAGGTGGTTTTGGTCGCCACGTCTGCTGTACTCCAGCCGATCCATCAGGCGCTTGACCAGGTAGAGGCCGAGGCCGCCAAGCGGCCGCTCGGCGAGGGGGCGATCCGTGTTCGGGTCGCGTTCCTCGATCGGATTGAAAGCTCGGGCGTCGTCGATCACCTGGATCTCGAGGACACCGCGCTTCACGGCCAGCTCCACCGTGATGCGATACGGCCCGTCATGGCCATAGCCGTGTCGCATGATGTTCGACACGACCTCGTCGAGCGCGAGCTCGGTATCCCGCTGGATCTGGACCGGCAGGTGATGGAGGCTCGCGAACGCCCCGACCTGTTCCAGCAGCAGGCTCGTGCCGGCCTGCCGGTCTGAGACCTCGATGAGCAACCTGTCAGCCATGACGGGACGTAATTGTTTAGCGCCTCTCGATGGTTAACCTTGATGCGTCAAAACCCACCGCCGTTTCGAGAGCGATGCTGTCCTGGCCGCGGTGGAACAGTGTAAGGAATGCGCCGTAGCGCAGGCCTTCAGGCCTGCTGTGTCGGGCAGCCCTAACCGCCTCCGC
>CAYHSN010000108.1:0-9307 GCA_964359235.1 uncultured Vicinamibacterales bacterium
GCGGGAGGCTACTTCGCGCTGGCAGTCTTCGACTCGATGTACTTGATGGCGTCGCCGACCGAACTCATCTTCTCGGCGTCCTCGTCCGGGATCTCGATCCCGAACTCCTCCTCGAACGCCATCACGAGCTCGACCGTGTCGAGCGAGTCCGCGCCGAGATCATCGACGAACGATGCATCGGGCGTCACTTCCTCTTCATCCACGCCCAACTGTTCGACGATGATGCTCTTGACCTTGTCCGCGACTGCCATTCACCCCTCCTACATGTACATGCCGCCGTTGACGGCGACAACCTGCCCAGTAATATACGCTGCCTCGTCCGACGCGAGAAAGCACACGGCGGCCGCCACGTCTTCGGGCGTCCCGATCCGGCCAAGCGGGATCTTGTCCGCCCACGCCTGCCGCGTCTCGCCCCTGATCGCCCGGGTCATGTCCGTGTCAATGAGCCCCGGCGCCACGACGTTGACCGTGACGCCGCGCGAGGCGACCTCCAGGGCCAGCGCCTTCGCAAACCCGATGAGCCCGGCCTTCGACGCGGCGTAGTTCGCCTGACCGGCGTTGCCGGCCTGCCCCACGACCGAGCTGATCGCGATGATCCGCCCGGCGCGCTGCCTGATCAGGGGCCGCAGCACGGCCTGCGCGCAGGTGAAGGCCGCCGTGAGGTTGGTCGCCAGCACGGCCTGCCAGTCCTCGGGTTTCATGCGCAGCATGAGCTGGTCGCGCGCGATGCCCGCGTTGTTCACGAGCACGTCGACTTTGCCGAAGCGCTCCAGCGTCTGACTCACCATGCCCGCGACCGCCGACGCATCGGTGACGTCCACGGCCAGCGCGATCGCCTGTCCCCCAGCGGCCGCAATCTCCTCCGCCACCGCCGCCGCGTGATCCCCACGCGCCACCGCGACGACGCTCGCACCTTGGCGCGCCAGGGTCACCGCGATCGCGCGACCGATGCCGCGCGACGCCCCCGTCACGATGGCGACGCGACCGGTGAGGCTGAACATCGTTCTCGTCAGAACTGAGAGCGTGTGAAGAAATCGCACCGATCGTAGGGTCCGGCTTCAGCCGGACCAGACAGGGCCGCCTAAAGGCGGCCCCTACACCGATTTCTTCACAAGCTCTGACAACTGACAACTTGCGGATCTGAACCGCGTCCCCTCATTAAGTGGTTCAATCGTCAGTCGTCAGTTGTCAGTCGGAGGAGCGCCTCGACCTCGGCCAGACCGGCCTCGTCCTCGACGCTCGCCACGGCAGACTCGCGGTCGATCTTCCTGACCAGCCCGGCGAGCACCGTGCCAGGACCCACCTCAACATACGTGCGGACGCCTTCAGATGCAAGACGCCGCACGACGGCGTCCCACTGGACGGGCGCTGACACCTGACGCACCAGCGCCTCGATGGCCTCAGCTGCGTGGCGCTTGGGCTCGGCGTCGACGTTGGCGACGATGGGGATGCCAGGGTCTGAAACGCGGATCGCCCGCAGGCGCGGCGCCAGCCGTTCCTCGGCCGGCTTCATGAGCGCGCAGTGAAAGGGGGCGCTCACCTGCAACGGAATGACCCGCCTGGCGCCCAGCGCCTTCGCGCGCTCGCCGGCCCGGGCCACGGCCTCGCGCGCGCCCGCAATGACCACTTGTCCGGGCGCGTTCAGGTTGGCCGGACTCACCACCTCGCCCTCGGCCGCCTCGGCGCACGCGCGCGCGACGCTTTCGGCGTCGAGCCCGAGGATCGCCGCCATCGCGCCCTCGCCCACCGGCACGGCCTCCTGCATGTAGCGGCCGCGCGCGCGGACGATCCTGAGCGCGTCGCCGAACGCGATCGTGCCCGCCGAGACGTGGGCCGAGTACTCGCCCAGACTGTGCCCGGCCGCCCACTGCGGCACGATCCCGCGTGAGCGCAGCAACCGATCGATGGCGACGCTCGTCGCGAGAATGGCCGGCTGCGTGTTCTCCGTCAACGTGAGCCGGTCGGCCGGCCCTTCGAAGCAGAGCCGGCTGAGCAGCTCGCCGATCGCCGCGTCGGCCTCGGCGAACGTCTCCCGGCAGATGGGGAACGCGTCGGCAAGGGCCTTGCCCATGCCGACTTTCTGGGATCCCTGACCAGGGAACACAAAGGCGATCATCGTTCCTGATGGCGGGGTCCCCCAGACTCCGCTCTTCGAGCTTCGTCCAGGGCCGCCGAAGCGTGGCGAAGGCGCCTGCACCCCGCCAAGCGCGTCGCTCGCGCGCTTCGACACGCTCAGCGCGCCCCGAGCTTGTCGAGGGGCGGGGCCCCCTTCTTGTCCTCTATTGCCGTGGGGCCCCACCCCCACGGCCTGACGCGTCGCGCCTTCGCGCTCCGCGTGGCTCAAGGCTGTCCGCGCCGCTCCGCGCATCCTCACCATCTGGCGGGCCGGACAGCCGCCCACGGCAGGGCCGCAATCTCGCGGCTGAGCCGTTCGAGAAAGCCATCGGTGACAAAACGTGTCGCCAGCGTCACGGCGCTCCGCACCGCGTTCGCCGAGGAGCGCCCGTGTCCGACGAGACACAGACCGGCGACGCCGACGAGCGGTGCGCCGCCGTACTCCGCGTCGTCAACGCGCTTGCGGAAGCGCCGGAACGCGCGCCGCGACAACAGGTAGCCCATCCGCGTCGTGAACGTGCGCGACAACTCCTCGCGCAGCAGATGCTCGACGGTCTCGACCAATCCCTCGCTGACCTTCAGCGCCACGTTGCCGGTGAACCCGTCGCAGACGATGACATCGGCCTCGCCCGAGTACGCGTCGCGAGCCTCGACGTTGCCGATGAAGTTGAGCGGCCCGTCCTTGAGCAGCCGGTGCGTCTCGCGCGTCAGCTCGTTGCCTTTGGTCTCTTCCACGCCGATCGAGAGCAGACCGACGCGCGGGTGCTCGATGCCGAGCGCGACACGCGCAAACACCGTACCCATCACGGCGAACTGCACGAGGTGCTGCGGTCGGCACTCGACCGTCGCGCCCGAATCCAGCAGCACCGCGGGGCGCCGCCCTCGCGTGGGCACGGTGGTGGCGAGCGCCGGCCGATCGACGCCCGGCAACATCCCGAAGGCGCTGCGCGCGGCGACGACCGCGGCGCCCGTGTTGCCCGCGCTGAACAAGGCCGCCGCCTCGCCGCGGGCCACCAGCTCGGCCGCGACCCTGATCGACGCGCCCGGCCGCCGGCGCAGGGCGGCCGCTGGCGGCTCGGCCATCGCGATCACATCGGGCGCGTCGACGAGCCTCACGTCCAGCCCACCGATGTCGTGACGCTCGAGCTCGCGCTCGACGGCCTCGCGCCGGCCGACCAGCACGAGACCGCAGCCGAGATGGCGAGCGGCGCCAAGGGCCCCGTCGACGATCTGGCGGGGCGCGAAGTCGCCGCCCATCGCGTCAATGGCGATGCGCATCGACAGACAGGGGTCAGTGGCAAGTAACGAGTAACGAGTAACCAGTAGCGAGTAACTGACGGTAGCGAGCGGCGAATAGCGAGTTGGGGGTCACGATGGCAACGTGATCCCTACTCTTTACTCGTTACCCGTTGCTCGTTACGAACGTCACCCACGGTTCACTCCGACCGACGACTCTCAGCCGTCAGACTTCCTCGACCTCGCGGACCTGGCGTCCCCGGTAATACCCGCAGTGCGGGCAGACCTGGTGCGGTGGCTTCTTCTCGTGACACTGCGGGCACTCGCCCATGGGCACCGGCTTGAGCGCGTCATGTGTGCGCCGCTTGGCCGTGCGCGTCTTTGAGTGTCGACGTTTGGGGTTCGGCATGGTGGTTCGTTCAGTCCTTTCTTCGGTCCAGCAGTGAGCGCAGGGCGGCCAGACGCGGATCCTCCCACCGTCCGGCGCACGCGCACGCGTCCCGGTTGAGATTCGTGCCACAGTGCGGGCACAACCCGCGGCAATCCTCCCGGCAGAGCGGTTTCATGGGCAGCGCCAGGTAGAACTGCTCCCGCACGAGCTCCCCGAGATCGATCGTCTCATCACGGTAGAACGCGGTGCTGAGGTCGTCCTCCTCGACTTCCCGCTCGCCTTCGCCCGCATTGACGGCCTGCGGCAGGTACCGCAGGTCGAACGCCGCGTCGACAGGCAACGGATACGCCTCGAGACACCGGCTGCAGGCCAGATGCAGCGTCGCGCGCAGCGTCCCGACCAGGCGGTAGCGATCGCGGTCCTTGTGAATCTCGAACGCCAGCGCGACCTCGGTTGCCACCGAGTAGTCGTCGCTTGCGTCGAACGCCGATCGTGGGTACGTCCGCTCGATGCGTTCGAGCGGTTCGCGCATCCGGCTGAGGTCGAGGAGCATGGCCCAAGGTGCCGGCCGTCCGGCAGGCACGAATCTTCAATATAGCACGCGTTTACCTTCACGGTGACCGCACCTCGACCCACGGGGCCGGGATGAACAGCTCCTCGAACAGCCGGACGGCAAACCGGTCCGTCATACCCGCCAGGAAATCCCGGGCAGCCGCGTCGAGCCCCTCCGCCTCGATGGTCCGCTGGTCCAGGAATCGCTCGGGTTGCTGCCGCAGCTTCTCCCACAGTCCCGCGAGAATGCCCGTCGCCTTCGTGAACTCGGCCGTCGCGACCTCGTTCTCGTAGACCCGTTCGAAGAGAAACGCGCGTAGCTTCAGCGTCGCCTCCAGGACCGGCTCGCTCATGCGGATCTCGGTCAGCCCTCCGCCGAGCGTCTCGGTCACGACATCGGTCACCATCCGTCCGATGCGGTCGGACGAGGTCCGGCCCAACATGGCCGCGGTCCCCGGCGGCAGGTCGCCCCCCTTCAGCACGCCGGCCCGCACCGCATCGTCGATGTCATGATTCACGTAGGCGATGATGTCGGCGACGCGGGCGATCTGCCCTTCGATCGTGCTCGCGCGGTGCTCGGGATCGGCGCCGATGGGCAGACCGCCCTTGCCCTTCGAGTGGCGCGCGATGCCGTCGCGCACTTCCCAGGTGAGGTTCAACCCGCGGCCATCGTTCTCGAGCACGTCAACGATGCGCAGGCTCTGCTCGTAGTGGTTGAAGCCGCCCGGCACGAGCTCGTCGAGCACCCGCTCACCGGCATGACCGAACGGCGTGTGGCCGAGATCGTGGCCGAGCGCGATCGCTTCGGTCAGCTCCTCGTGCAACCGGAGCACCTTCGCGATCGTGCGCGCGATCTGCGAGACCTCGAGCGTGTGCGTCAGGCGCGTGCGGTAGTGGTCGCCTGTCGGCGCGAAAAACACCTGCGTCTTGTGTTTCAGCCGGCGGAACGCTTTCGTGTGGATGATTCGATCGCGATCGCGCTGGAACGCGGGGCGGATGAGATCGGGCGGCTCGGACCGCTCGCGTCCTCGGCTCTCGCTGCTCCGGGCCGCCTGCGGCGCGAGCGTCGCGTGCTCACGCGCCTCGAGTTCCTCGCGGATGGTCATGGCACAAGACGAAGGAACGAGGTTCGAGGAACGAGGAACGAGTCAGCCGTTCCTCGCCCATCACTCGCTCGTCACTCGTTCCTCACTCCTCGTTCCTCGTTCCTTCAGTATCTCCCCCAGAAAACTGGTCCCATTCGCCAGCGGCCCGACGCCAAACAGCTCGGCCAGCGTCTGGCCGAGATCGGCGAAGGTCGGCCGTACGCCGATGTCGGCCCCGGAGGCGACCGCCGCGCCGGCGATCAGCACCGGCACGTGCTCCCGCGAATGATCCGTGCTCGGCGTCGTCGGATCGTTGCCGTGATCGGCCGTGATCACGAGGAGATCGGCCGGCCGAAGACGCGGCAGGAGCGCGGCCAGGCGCGCGTCGAATCGCTCGAGGTTCGCCGCGTAGCCCTCGACGTCGTTGCGATGGCCGTAGAGCGTGTCGGAGTCCACGAGGTTGGCGAAGATGAGTCCGCGCGCCGTCTCCTGCAGCGCGCGACCGATCTCGTCCATGCCCTGCTCGTCGCTCTTCGTGTGCACGGCCTTCGTGATACCACGGCCGGCGAAGAGATCCTCGATCTTCCCTACCGCGACGACGGGCCAGCCTCCGGCCGTCAGCCGATCGAGGAGGGTTTCGCCCGCGGGCGTCTTCGCGGAGGCGCGGCGGTTCGCCGTGCGCGCGAAATGACCGGGCTCACCGACAAACGGCCGCGCGATGACGCGGCCGAGGCCCAGGCCGTCCACCGTCAGCTCGTACGCGATCTCGCAGAACCGGTACAGCTCAGGCAGCGGGATGACGTCCTCGTGCGCCGCGATCTGAAAGACGCTGTCGGCCGAGGTGTACACGATCGGGCGGCCCGTGCGCACGTGCTCGGCGCCGAGCTCTTCGATGATCGCCGTGCCCGACGCCGCCTTGTTGCCGAGCGTGCCGCGTCCAGTCCGCCGCTCGAATGCGGCCATCAGGTCCGCGGAGAACCCGTCGGGAAACACGGGAAAGGCGCGATCGAGCACGAGGCCCATCAGCTCCCAGTGCCCGGTGAACGAGTCCTTGCCCGGCGAGGCCTCGGCCATCCGGCCGTAGGCCGCCGCCGGCATCACCGGCGTCGCGTCACCACCCATGCGGGCGACCTTCGCGAGCCCGAGCGCGCGCAGCGCGGGCACCCGGAGCGGGACGCGCGCGGCGATGTTGCCGAGCGTGTCGCTGCCCTCGTCGCCGTACGCGACCGCGTCCGGCAGCTCGCCGGCGCCGACGCTGTCGAGCACGATGAGAATGACGCGCGTGGGACGGGAGGACGTTACGGGCGACACAAGCCTCGTTCCGCGAGGGTCCGTTCGATCACCTGGAGCGTGTCGGGATGCTCGCCTGCGCCGTGAATCCACCGTAGATTAGGCTCTTTTCGGAACCAGATCAACTGGCGGCGGGCATAACGGCGGTTCTCGCGCACGATCAGCTCGCGCGTCGCCGCTTCGTCGCCTACCCCGTGCAGCATCTCGATGACCTGCCGGTACACGAGCCCGGTGAAAGGGTGCGCGGCTTCTGGCACGCCCCGCGCCAGCAGTCCGCGCACTTCGTCGACGATGCCGCGCGCGAACTGTTGATCGACACGCCGCGCGACGCGCAGGGCGGTCTCCGCCGGCGGGAGGACGAGCGCGAACGCGATGATCACGTAGTCGGCAATCGGGGACCGCGTGTCGTCGAAATGCGCCGTGAGCGGACGGCCCGTGAGGACATATACCTCGAGCGCGCGGACGAGGCGCTTCTCGTCGCGCGGCTGAATGCGTGCCGCTGACGGCGGATCGACGCGCGCGAGCAGGCGGTGCAACCGCTCGGACCCGCGGCGCCGCGCGATCGCGCTCAGTCGCGCGCGCACCGCCGTGTCTCGGGCCGGCCCGGGAAAGAGGCCCCGCGTGAGGGCGCGGTAGTAGAGCCCGGTCCCGCCCACCAGCACCGGCAGCCGTCCGCGCGCCGTGATGTCGCGAATCACCGCGGCCGCATCAGCGGCATACCGCGCGGCCGAGTACGCCTCGTCCGGATCGACGAGATCGGTGAGGTGATGCGGGACGGTTCGGCGGTCGGCGTCCGCCACCTTGTCGGTGCCGATGTCGAACCCGCGATACACGGCGGTCGAATCGCAACTGACGACCTCGCCGCGCCAGCGCTCGCTGAGCGCGACGCCCAGGGCGCTCTTCCCGCTTGCCGTGGGTCCGAGGATCGCGACGAGAGGCGGCATCGCGGGAGACGTCCGAAGCTATCCCCGGACGAGACGGACCGCCACCAGGACGACCAGCAGCGTCAGAAGCAGTAGCAGGCCAAGCTGCTGAGCGCGTGTGAGAAGGCGCACCATCGGAATTGTCGATTGCTGATTGATGATTGATGATTGCTGATTGATGATTGCTGATTGCCCGGACCCTGCCGTCGCTGTCGACGCTCGACTATTGTGACGGCGATTCGTTGTAAAAGAACGTCACCGTGAAGAACGCGCGGGCGGTCGGGTACTCGGGCGGCAGCGGCTGTGTCGGATTCGACGAGACGAGCGCGTTGTAGGCCGCGTTGGTGAACGATTCGATCGCCGACGGCTTGAGCACGGTCAGATCGGAAATGGTGCCGTCCCGGTGCACGAAGAAGGTCAGCACCACGTGTCCCCTGAGCGACATCGCCGCGTACGGGATGAACCAGTTGCGCTTGACCTGCGCCACGAACCGCCGAATCCATGGCCCGAATTCGACGCCCTTCGTGTCGAACTGAATCGTCGACCCGAAGTCGCTCACGCCGCCCTGCGGGTTGTTGAAGCTCTCGGGCACGTAGCGCTCGATGTTGCGCAGCGCCTCGCCCAGCGCGGAGGGCACGCGGAGGCTGCCGCCCGGACCGGGTGGCGGACGGGTGTTGTACGCGAGACCTCTCGGGCCCTGCTCGACGGGCGGGGCGGTGGCGTCGCTTTTCTCGGGTGACTCGCCGCTGCCGCTCGCGCCCGGGGCCGGCGGCGTTGGCGTGGCGCCGCGCGGCGCTTCGCTCGACGGCTTGTCGGCCTCGACGCGCTCGGACGAGTTGCCGCGCGCGAACGGAAGCGGATTGGCCGGCCTCAACGCGCGTTCGATCGCGCGGGCGATCCGGTTCTTGTCCGACAGCTCCGGCGCCGGCGGCGGCTGGGGCGCCTGCAGATCGAGCTTCGGCTGCACGAACACGAACCGCCGTTCGGCGTCCTGCTGGCGCTGGCGCTGCAGTTCGGCCTGCCGCACGCGCGCGGCTTCGACCCGCGCCATGGCGTTGCGCACAAACGGCAGTTGCGGCAGATAGAGGATCGCCACCACCAACAGCGCATGGAACACGAGGGACAGCAAAACACCCTCGCGCGTCGAAATGGCGCTCTCGAGCGACGGTGTTTCCGGGTGAGAATCCTCGAACTCGAAGTACATCAGTAAGTTATTGGATTATAACACCCCTCGGTGGGGCCGGTCGGCGCGGCGTCCCTCGTGATTAGGACGCTCGGCAGCGAGCGGTGGTCCGTCGCCGGCGCGCCCGGCCGAGCGACGGAGGTTCACCGCGGAGCATACCTCCGGGAATGACCGCGGAGACAGCAGAGTCAACAAAGAATCCTTGGGCTGGCTTTCTCCGTCGCCTCCACTATCTCTGCGGTCAGCTTCTCCGTTGCCTCTGTAGGACAAACGCCTGAGAACTTGTTTTTCTGGCAAGAAACCGTCTGCACGCGTCTGTCCTACTAGGATCGGCGGGCCTCCCGGCCCGCCGCTAGCGCGGATGAGCCATGTGTCTTGGTTGCGAACCAGCCGCGCTGCGATCTCTGCGGTCAACGTCACCGTTCCCTCCGCTCTCTCTGCGGTGACTCCTCCTCTCCTTTCACCGCCAGATACAGGTAGACGATCCCGAGGCTCAGCCGACGCGCGCGCACGGCGGTGAACCCGGCGCGCG
>CAYHSN010000109.1:0-9268 GCA_964359235.1 uncultured Vicinamibacterales bacterium
AGCGCTCGACGTGCTTCTTCTTGAACTGATAGTCGTGCTCGTCGACCTTCGGCCGGAACTTGATTTCCTTGACCTCGATGACCTTCTGGTGCTTCCGGGCCTGACGCGCCCGCTTCTGCTCCGTGTACTGGTACTTGCCGAAGTCCATGATCCGGCAGACAGGCGGCACGGCGGTCGGCGAAATCTCGACCAGGTCCAGTCCCTTCTCCCGGGCTATGGTCAGCGCCTGCGGTGGCGCCATGATGCCGAGCTGCGCGCCGTCCTCGTCAATGACGCGGATTTCCGGCACCCGGATGCGATGGTTCGTTCGGACGCGGTCGTCGCGCCGCGGTCCCCGACTGCGATCGAATGCGATACGTGCCTCCTTGTTTAGCAGGGCTGCGCCTTGCGGCGCTCTTCATCGAGCGCCGCGCTGATGAACTCGTCGACCGGCCGCGCGCCGAGGTCGCCGGCCGACCGGCTTCGCACGGCCACCGCTCCGGTTTCCACCTCACGGTCCCCCGCGATCAGCATGTAGGGGACCTTCTGGAGCTGCGCCTCGCGGATCTTATACCCGATCTTCTCCTGCCGGCCATCGAGCTCGACCCGCAGTCCCGCGGCCGCGAGGCGCTCGCGCACCGACTCGGCATACGGCAGGTGTCGGTCCGCAATCGGCAGAATCGCCACCTGCACCGGCGCCAACCAGAGCGGGAACGCGCCGGCGTAGTGCTCGAGGAGCAGGGCGATGAACCGTTCGAAGCTCCCGAAGATCGCCCGGTGGATGACGACCGGCACGTGCTCGGTGTTGTCGGCCCCGACGTACTTCAAGTGGAACCGGCGCGGGAGCTGATAGTCGAGCTGAATCGTGGCGCACTGCCACTTCCGGCCGATCGCATCGGTGACGACGAAATCGATCTTCGGTCCGTAGAACGCGCCGTCGCCTTCGGCGATCGTGTGCGGCTGTCCGGCCTTCTCGAGCGCCCGCCTGAGCTGCGACTCGGCGTGGTCCCACATCGCCGCCTCACCCAGGTACTCGCGTGGCCGGGTCGACAGCTTCGCGTCGGAGGTCAGGCCGAAATCACCGTACACGCGCTGCACCAGCCGCAGCAGCCGCTCCACTTCTTCACCGATCTGGTCCTCGGTGATGAAGATATGGGCATCGTCCATGAGGAACTGGCGGACGCGGGTCAGGCCCGACAGCACGCCCGAGGCCTCCATCCGGTGCAGCACGCTCTGGTCATGGAAGCGCAGCGGCAGGTCGCGGTAGCTGCGCGTCTCGCTGGCGTAGACCAGCATGTGACCGGGGCAGTTCATCGGCTTGAGGCTGAACCCCTCGTCCTCGGCTTCGATCAGGAACATGTTCTCGCGGTAATGCTCCCAGTGGCCCGAGGTTTCCCAAAGCGCCTTGTTGAACACGAGCGGTGTCTTGAGCTCGACGTAGCCCTCGGGGAAGAGCAGGCTCCGCATGTAGTCGGCGAGCGTGTTCACCAGGCGCGCGCCCTTGGCCAGCCAGAACGGCGCGCCCGGGGCCCATGGGTGGAACATGAACAGGCCCAGTTCGCGCCCCAGCTTCCGGTGATCGCGCTTCTTCGCTTCCTCGAGCCGGGCGAGATGCGCCTTGAGCTCGGCCTCCTTCAGGAACGCCGTGCCGTAGATGCGCTGCATCGGCTGATTGCGAGCGTCGCCTTTCCAGTAGGCGTTCGAGGTCGCGAGCAGCTTGAACGCCTTCAGCCGGCCGGTCGACGGCACGTGCGGGCCCGTGCAGAAATCGATGAACGTGTCCTTGTCCTTGATGGTGTAGCAGGACACGTACTCCTGCCCCTCGGTCTTCTCCTCGATGAGCTGGACCTTCAGCGGCTCGCCGCGCGCGGCGAAGAACTGTTTCGCGTCCTCACGCGGCCACGTCTGCCGCGCGTAGGGCAGATCCTGCGCGACGAACTCCTGCATCTTGTGCTCGATCGCTTCGAGGTCCTCGGGCACGAACGGCCGTTCGACGACGAAGTCGTAGAAAAACCCTTCGTCGGTCGCCGGACCGATGCCGCACTGCGCGTCCGGGAAGAGCGCCGTGACCGCGGCGGCCATCAGGTGCGCCGTACTGTGCCGGTAGACAGCGAGCGCCTCGGGGCTCTCGGGGGTGATGACGCGGACCGAGGCGTTCTCGTGAAGCGCGTAGGTGAGATCGACCAGGCGGTCCCCGACCTTCGCGGCGAGCGCCGCCTTCGCGAGGCGCGGGGAGACGGCGGCCGCGACGTCGTGCACCACTGTGCCGGCGGGCACGCGGCGACTGGAGCCGTCCGGCAGCGTGACGGTGATCTGGTCCATCGTTCAGTGGCGGGGCCCCCCAGACTCCGCTCCATGAGCTTCGTCTAGGGCCGCCGAAGCTTTGCGAAGGCGCCTGCACCCCGCCCGGCGCCGTCGCTCGCGCTCTTCGACCGGCTCAGAGCGCCCCGAGCTCGTCGAGGGGCGGGAACCCCTCCGCCCCGCTCCGGTGCGGAGTTTCTCTCATCAGATCGCGGGTGAGGAGCGCTGCGGGCAGAGGCGGCGAGTCGCGGGCCGCTCAACGACTCACAAGCGTGGTAGGCGCGGGTGGAGTCGAACCACTGACCTCCTGCGTGTCAAGCAGGCGCTCTAACCACTGAGCTACGCGCCTATCTCCTGTGAACACTTGGCCTTACCCGAACGGCCAGTATAACAACCGGATCGCGGGAGAGTCAATCGACCGAGACGCCGCGTGCCGCGGCCGTCCGCCGGCGCACGCCAAGGTGCGGCGACCGTACCGCGGCACGGGTGATGCGAGGGATGAGGCCGGCAGCGTCAGTTGACGGCGGCCTTGAGCGCCTTGCCCGCCACGAAGCGGACGACGCGGCGCTTCGGGATCTTGATCGGTTCGCCCGTCTGCGGGTTACGCGCGGTGCGCGCCTTGCGCTGCGCGGTCTTGAACGTGCCAAACCCGACGAACGTGATCGACTGGCCCTTCTTGAGCGACTTCACGAGGCCGTCGAAGAACGAGTCGACGGCGCCGGCGGCCTTGGTCTTGGTGAGGCCGGTGTCTTTGGCGATCTTCGCGATGAGCTCCTGCTTGTTCATGATGCCTCCGAAAAAAGCGCCGCACCCGCCACGTCGTTGATGACGTTCACGGGCGGCGCCACATTCAGCGTGCAGCGGTTATACGCGACGGCCGCAGGAGTGTCAAGGGCGAAAGCGTGAAATCACGTGCAGCATCGGGCACCCCGCGCGCGGCGGCTGCGGTCTCCGATCACGCCGCTCGCTTGACGCCCAGTCGCTCCAACGCCGCGTCGAGGATCGGATCGCCCGGCGGCGGCGCGCCGCCGAAGTCGACATCGGGTTCCGCGACTTCGACCGTGGGCGGGAGCCCGCGCGTGTGCAGCGCCTCGCCTTTGGGTGTGAGGTAGCGCGCCGTGGTGAGCCAGAGCGCGCGCTCTTCCGGCAGCCGCACGAGCTTTTGCACACCGGCGCGGCCGGCGGTGCGCTCGCCGACGATGTCGGCGCGGCCGTTCGCGGCGAGAGCGGCCGCGAAGAGCTCGGCGGCGCCGGCGGTGCCATGGTTGGTCAGGAGCGTGACCTGGGCCGAGATGGCGCCGTCGCCGGGCGTCGCCGCGATGATCTCCTGATGGCCGTCGCGCGCCGCGCGGATGGCCAGCGTGCCGGAGGCCACGAAGAGACGGGCCGCGGCGATGCCCGTGTCCAGGCTGCCTTCGGCCGTCTGGCGGATGTCGATCACGACGCGGCTCGCGCCCCCGCGCGCCAACTCGTCGATGCGGCGCTTGATCTGGTCGGCCACGCCGGGGCCGAAGGCCGCGACGCGCACGTAGCCGATGCCCGGTTGGATCACGCGCGCCGAGACGTCGAGACCGGCCGGGGTCTCGCGTGTGAGTTTCAGCAGGTGGGGATCGGCGGCGTTGCCGCGAATGACGGTCAGCGTGACGGAGGAGCCGGGCTGGCCCCGCAGCAGGCGCGTGCCCTCGAACACCGACATGTCGCGGCTGGCGCGGCCGTCGATCGCGCGGATGAAGTCGCCGGTGCGCAGGCCCGCTCGCGCCGCGGGGGAGCCGTCACGCGCGGCGATCACGCGCAGGTAATACTGCCGGGTGAGCTCGACGCCGATGCCGGCCTCCGGGAGAGGCGTTCCCTGTTCGATGGCGCGCGCCTGTTCGGGTGTCAGGTACGCGCTGTCGGCATCGAGGCCGTCGACGAGCCCCCGCATCGCGCCGTCCATCACGCGGTGGACGTCGACCTCTTCGACGTAGCCGCTCAGGATGAGCTGTACTGCGTCCTCGAAAACCCGCAGGTGCTGATAGCTCGTCTGGCCGGCCGACACTTTGCCGAGCAGACCGCCGACGAGCGCGAACATCATGAGCGGCGTCGACACGAAGAGAACCAGCAGCCGGGTGCGGGACGTCATAGGCGCAGCGTTACCTCTTTCTCAACCATTCTACGGGATCGACGGGTTTCCCGTCGACGCGCATCTCGAAATACAGGCGCGGTCCGTCGCCGGCCGGGGACCGGCCGACCGCCCCAACAACCGCACCCCGGCCCACCGTCGCGCCGCGGCGGACTTCCAGCGACGCCAGGTAGCCGTACAGCGAGTAAGCCTGATCCCCGTGATCGATGATCACGAGGTTGCCGTACCCCGCGAAGGGATCCGCGAACGCCACCGTCCCGTCGTGCACCGCGAGCACGCGGCTCCCCTCGGCGGCGGCCATCTCGACGCCGTTCCGGCGGACGACGGTGCCGAAACGCGAGCGCATCTGGCGCCCGTATGGCACGGCGATCCGGCCGTCGGCCGGCCAGTCGAGATGGCCGCGGAATGGCGGGAGTGGAAGCGCCGTCGTCGATCTCGGCGGGGCGGCGGCAATCGTGCCGAGCGTTTTCTGCAACTGCTCCTGGGCGACCTGCAGCTCGCCGGTGAGCTGGGCGTTGAGATCGCGCCGCGCGTCGATGTCCGTGATCCGCCGGGCGTAGGTGCCGACGGCGCGGTCGAGCGCCGCGCGTGTTCTCTGCGCCTCGGCTTGCAGCACCTGCATCTCTGCCTGCCTCGTCTGCAGCGCCGCGCGCGAAACCGCGAGCGACGCCAGGGTCCGCCGGTGCGTGGCGAGTCGTTCCTGATCGACGCGCGCAAGCGTGGACACCGAGCGGTACGCGCGCCCGACCGCGCGGATGTCGTCGACGTTCAGGAGCAGCCGCCAGTAGCCGGCGCGGCCGAGCCTGTACAGCTCGCCGAGGCGTGCCGCGATCTCGGGCTCCTGACGCCGGGCCTCGTCCTCGATCCGCCGCGCCTCGACCTCGGTGCGCGCGAGCTCGCCGGTCATCGCCATGACCTCGGCGTTAATCTTCGCCAGTTCCTGCGTCCTGATCTCGCGATCCAGCTCGAGCTGTCGCAGCTCGACGAGCAGGGTGCGCTCCTGCGCCGCCAGCGCCTCGGCCTCGCGCTGCAGCGCGCGGATGCGCTCGCCCGCGCGGCGCGCTTCCGTGTCGGCCTGGCCCGCGGGGGAAGTCTGCGACAAGTCGACAGTCGACAGTCGACGGTCGACCGTCGGAAGTCGACAGTCGACAGTCCGAAGCACGACGACGGCTGGCGTCATGACGCCGCGAGTGCCGAGGGTGCCGGCGATTGCCACGAGCAGCAGAACTGTCGGACGCACGGGCTCAGTTCCTGAAGAGCGGCCGTCCGTCGATCGACGACGGCACGGTCACGCCGAAATAGCGCAACACAGTCGGGGCGATGTCGATGATGCGCGGATCCGTCTCATCGATCTTTCGGTTCGAGATCAGGACGCCCGCAGTCGTGGCGTAGTCGAAGCCGCCATGATCGCCGCTCCACTTTCGCAAGTTGGGATAGACGATGCCCGCCGGCGCGCCGCCGAGCGTCGTCTGCCACGAGACGCGGTAGCCATCCTCGAATCCAACCTGCAGATCGGGCGCGTTGTGCAGGTACTCACCCGTGTAGATGTTATCGCGCTTGTAGACGGCCCGGACGATGCGCGTGCCGTCCTCGGGGTCAATCAAGGTCAGGAGCCGCGCGCCGAGTTCGTCGGCGAGCGCCTTGTCTTCCGCGCCCGGGCTGACGGTGCCCTGGCTCTCGCGCCCGCGCAGGTTGAAGTAGACCTGGCCGAGGCCCATGGCGTACGCGCGCGTCTTCGTCCAGTCGACGTGCTCCCAGAACTCGCCGCCGCCGAACAGGTCCTCGAGCGTCTTGTCCTTCGACGCCGGACGCCGGAGCGCCATGTAGCCTGCCTGGACGAGCCAGGTGTTGAGGTTCACGGCCTTGCGCCACGAGTGGAAGCCGTGGTCCGAGACGATGAGCACGGGCGTGTCGGGGCCGAGGCGCTCGAGGACCTGTCCGACGAACTCGTCCGAGCGCCGGTACACCCGCTCGATGGACGGCCCGAAGTCGGCGGCGAGCGCCGCGTCGTACAGCGGGTGCTTCGGATCGACCAGGCGCCACATCATGTGCTGCACGCGATCGGTCGATTCGATGACGCCAACGAGCAAATCCCAGTTCTTCGTGTCGAGCCGGTTGAGGATCACGTGCGCGCGGTCGTCGAACGCCCGGTAGAGGTCGTCCATGAACGTCTTTTCGTCCATGCGGCCCTCGTTGAGCGGCCACGTCGCTTCCGCCCAGCCGAGCGTGCGATACGGTCCGAGGCGCCTGTACAGCTCCGCCGAAAACCCGGCCGGCGCCGAAATCGGGAGCGGCGGGCTGTCGGGCTGCCAGTTGATGGGCGAGACGTAGAGCTGCAGCTCGTCGCCGGCGTTGCTCAGGTACATCTGCAGCATGCCGTTGAGCCGCACGAAGAAGTTGACGCGGAACTGCAGGTGGATCCACCGGCTCCACTCGCCCTGCCTGAGGAGCACGCTCTGGTCCTGAATCTCAATCGTCGCCGATCGGTCGGATGACCGGCGATTCCACCGAATCGTCATCGGCAACCGCACGTCCTCTTCGGCCTGCAGCTCGGCGAGGCGCTTGCGGTCGGCGTCGGTCAGGGTGCCCTTCGCGACAAGCGCCCGGACCTGCTGCCGGACGATCGGGTTCGGCGGCCCCACGAGCTCGGTGCGCGCGACGTCGCCTTCGACGACGAGCCGCTTGAGGATGCCGCCCATCTCGGTGCTGCCTTCCTCGTAGCGGCTCAGGTCGGTCGCGAAGTACGAGAACGTCCCCATCGTCCCGCGGATGTCCGGCAGCGGAAGGCCGGAGAGCAGCTCGCCGTTGGGCACGTCCTCGGGCGGAAACGTGACCGGCACCGTGAGCACGCTGGCGCGTACGCCGGCCTGGCCCGCGGTGACCCAGAACGACGTGCCTCCACGAATCGAGTGAATCTTCGGGCGCGAGATGGGGAGGTAGTTGAAGAGGAACCGCGCCGGTTCGCGTCGCACCATGCCGAGATCCGGCAGATACGTCGTCAGATCGCGAACGAGGAAGTCGTAGATGTTGTGCTTGCCGGCGTTCACGCCCGTCGCAAACGACGCCCACGCGGTGGGCGACTCGGGCGAGTGCGACGTCTGCAGGCGATAGAGCCCGCCCTGCCGCACGAGCTTCGCGAGGTTGGGCAGCCGGCCTTCGGCGATCCAGCGCTCGACGAGCGCGGGGTCCATCCCGTCGAATCCGAGCACCACCATCCGCCGAGTGGGACGCGGCGGCGCGCTGGTTCCGCACGCGCCGGCCACGGCGACGATCGCGACGAGCGAAACGAACGTGACGATGGCGCGGGTCATGCGAGCGAGGTCGGCGAGACGAGAACCCGGATTATAGCATCCGCGCTGTGGTAGCCTCTTGCCCGTGCGCGCACTGGCCATCGATTTCGGCGCGCGGCGAGTCGGGCTTGCGCTGTCGGATCCCTCCGGGACCCTCGCGCGGCCGTGGCGCGCGCTCGATCGGCGCGGCCCGGACGCGGCGATCGTCGCGGAGATCGCCGGCCTCGTCGCGGCGCTCGCGGCAGAGGATGAAGGCCTGACGACGATTGTGATCGGGCTCCCGTCGCGGCTCGATGGCACGCCTCACGAGATGACCGCGCGCGTGCGCGCGTTCGCCGCGGCGCTCCGGGCCTGCGTGACCTTCCCCATCGTCTTTCAGGACGAACGCTTGAGCAGTCGCGAGGCCGAGAGCCGGCTCGCGATCCGCGAGCGCGACTGGCGCAGACGCAAAGCGCTCATCGATGCGGCGTCGGCCGCGGTGATCCTCCAGGACTATCTCGACGGCCTCGCCGACGCGCGTGGTGTGCGAACGGAGGAGGAAGACTGACGTGCGCCGCTTGATCCTCTGGACGCTCGCCGTCGTGCTCGCCGGCGGGGCGTGTGCCGCGGGCGGGCTGTACTGGCTCGACACACAGGCGCGCGCGTCCCATCGTGGGTATGAAGACGACGACCGCATCGTCGTGATCGAGCCGGGCTCGAGCGTGGTGACAATCGGGCGCACGCTCGTGGACGCCGGCGTGGTGCGCGATGCGCGCGTCTTTCGCTGGGAAATCTGGCGGCGCGGCGCCGGCCGCCGCCTGCAGGCCGGCGAATACCGGTTCGATCGACCGATGTCAGTGCGCGAGGTCATCGACACGCTGGTGCGCGGCGACGTGGTCCAGTGGCCGATCACATTCCCCGAGGGGCTGTCGATCGCGGCGATGGCGGATGTCTTCGAGCGGGCCGGGTTCGGATCGGCCCGCGACTTCCTGGACGCCGCCCGGGCGGCGGACCTCGTGAAGGACCTGGATCCGGAGGCGACGGATCTGGAAGGCTATCTCTTCCCGGACACCTACGCGCTGCCGCGTGGCGCGACGGCCGCCCGTCTGACCGCGCGTATGGTCGCGCGGTTCCGTGAGGCGTTCGCGGTGGACCTGCAGGAGAGGGCGAGGCAGCTCGGGCTCAGTGTGCGGCAGGCCGTGACGCTCGCCTCACTCGTCGAGAAGGAAACCGCGAAGCCGGACGAGCGGCCGCTCGTGTCGGCCGTGTATCACAATCGCCTCCGGATCGGCATGCCGCTGCAGTGCGATCCCACCATCATCTATGCGCTCGAACGTGCGGGGCGCTACACCGGGAATCTCCGGCGCGACGATCTCGCCCTGGACTCGCCCTACAACACGTATCGCCACCGCGGCCTGCCGCCAGGCCCGATCGCCGCACCCGGCCGCGCGTCGCTCGAGGCGGCCGTCCGCCCCGCCGAGGCGGACTACCTCTATTTCGTCAGCCGCAACGACGGATCGCACGTGTTCGCATCCACGCTCAAGGAGCACAGCGCGAACGTGAGGCGATTTCAGGTTCAGTACTTCAGGGAGAAGCG
>CAYHSN010000110.1:0-9187 GCA_964359235.1 uncultured Vicinamibacterales bacterium
GCGAGAGGTGCCGAGAGCCGGGCGGACTTCGTGCACACGATCCGCCTCGCGGCGAAGGAGGTCAGGGAGTCTCGCTTCGCGAAGCAACCGAGCTGGCCGCGATCCTGGCTGCCTCCGCGAAGACCGCCCGCACAGGTAGCAAGTAGTGAGCTCATTGGGCATTCCCGGTTCTCGGTTCTCTGTTCGCCAGTTCTGCCCGACGTTAGGTTAACGCCTATGGCGTCGGGCCCCCGCCACAGTGAGCAGGATGGCAAGGACGCCGTAAGAAATCAAGGTATCCTGTGGGCCGTGCCGACCCTCTGCGCCTTTGCCGTCACGCATCGGGAAGGCGCCGCGCGGCGCGGCGCGCTCGTGACCCCGCACGGGATCGTCGAGACGCCGGCCTTCATGCCTGTCGGCACGCAGGGCGCGGTGAAAGCGGTCACGCAGCGTGATCTCGTCGACGTCGGCGCGGAGATCATCCTCGGCAACACCTATCATCTCTCTCTGCGGCCCGGCGCGCCGCTCATCGCGCGGGCCGGCGGCCTGCACCGCTTCATCGGCTGGGACCGGCCCATCCTCACCGACAGTGGCGGGTATCAGGTGTTCAGCCTGTCGTCGATCCGCCGCGTGGATGAGGAGGGCGTGCGCTTCCGCTCGCATCTCGACGGCAGCGAGCACCGGCTCACGCCGGAGTCGGCGGTCGACATCCAGGCGCGGTTCGGCTCGGACATCACGATGGTGCTCGACGAGCTCGGCGGATCGGCGGCGCCCGAAGCCGACGCGCGCTCCGCCATGGAACGCACGCTGCGCTGGGCGCGGCGCGGGCGCGATCGGTTCCTCGCGCTCAGGAACGACCCGGCCCTCCTCGACGACCTCGTCCCCAATCCCGGGCAGGCGCAGTTTGGCATCATTCAGGGCGGCGTGCACCGCGCGCTCCGCGAGGCCAGCGTTGAGGGCACGGTCGCGGTCGGCTTCGAGGCCTACGCCGTCGGCGGGCTCAGCGTGGGGGAACCCCCGGACACGATGTACGAGGTGATCGAGTACACGACGCCACTGCTCCCGGATGATCGACCGCGCTATCTCATGGGCGCTGGCATGCCGGACGATCTCTTCGAATGCGTGGCCCGCGGCATCGATCTGTTCGACTGCGTGCTGCCGACCCGCAACGCCAGAAACGGCCAGCTTTTCACGCGGGCCGGACGGCTCAACATCAGGAATGCCCGATACGCGGAGGACCTGACGCCGCCGGACCCCGAGTGCGCCTGCTACACGTGCCGGACCTCGTCGCGGGCCTACTTGCGCCACCTGTTCCTGGCCGGGGAGATGACCGCCGCCACGCTCAACAGCATCCATAATCTCTTCTTTTACCTTGACACCATGCGGCGGATTAGGGAGGCTATCGTGTTCGGCTCGTTCGAAAAGCTCCGACAGGACTTCCGCCGGACCTTCTCCCGCCAGTCATCGTCCTGAGTGCCATCTCACGGGCGCGCGAGGCGTGAGCGGAGGACGGGGTGTTATGGATCCCAACACCAGCATTCTCTGGCAGTTCGCTCCGTTCGTCCTCATCCTTGGCATCTTCTACTTCCTGATCCTCATGCCGATGAAGCGGCGGCAGAAGAAGGTCCAGGAATTCCAGAGCTCGCTCAAGGTCGGCGACCAAGTGATCACGACGAGCGGCATCTACGGCCAGATCACCAAGATCACCGACCGATCGGTCCAGGTGCAGATCGCTGACAAAGTGCGCATCGAGGTCGCGAGAGCCGCCGTCGGAGGCTACCAGGGGCAGGAGCCAGTGGTGTCCGAGCCGAGCCGCTTCTAAGAAAAAAGAGGAGAGATGTACAAGAATCTCCGCTGGAAAATCCTCGTCACCATCGGCGTGATGGTGGTGTTCTACGCCGTAGGCGTCTATCCGATCCAGGCGCAACGCTACGGGCTGCCCATCGGCGACCTGCTGTCGGCCAAGCGTTTGAAGCTGGGCCTCGACCTTCAGGGTGGCGTGCATTTGGTCCTGCGCGTGCAGACCGACGATGCGCTGCGGCTGGAGACCGAGACGAGCAGCGAGCGGCTCCGCGAGGAGCTGCGGAACCAGAACATCACCGCGTCGGCGGTTAACCCGACGAGCTCGACCGAGTTCGTCGTCGAAGGGGTGGCGCAGGATCGTGACGCCGAATTCCGACGGATCGCGGACGACCAGGTCGGCACACTCTTCGATCGTGCCTCGGGCGCCGGCGGGCGGTACACGTTCAAGATGAAGCCGAACGTGGACGTTCGCACGCGCCAGGACTCGGTGACGCAGGCGCTGCAGACGATCGAGCGCCGCGTGAACGCGCTCGGTGTGTCCGAGCCGATCGTCGCGCCCCACGGCACGGCCGGCGATCAGATTCTCGTGCAGCTCCCGGGCGTGACCGAGGTGAACCGGGCGAAGGAAATCATCCGATCGACGGCGCTCCTCGAGCTGAAGATCGTCGAGGACGGCCCGTTCCCGACGCGCGAGGCGCTCCTGCAGAACCACGGCGGCGCCGTGCCGTCCGACATGGAGGCCGTGTCGGGCATCGATGACACCGTGGAAGGTGCGCCGGGCACGGCATACTACCTGGTGCGCAAGATCGCCGCCGTCACCGGTCGCGATCTGCGGACGTCTCGCCCGACGCTCGACGAGAACAACCGGCCGGCCATCGCCTTCATGTTCAACCGCGCGGGCGCGCGCACGTTCGGAACGGTGACCGGCGCGAATGTGGGCCGGCGTCTCGCGATCATCCTGGACGGCCGGGTCCAGCTCGCACCCGTCATCGAGAGCCGCATCACCGACAACGGCCGCATTACCGGCAGCTTCACCCAGCAGGAAGTCAACGACATCGTGCTGCTGCTGAAGTCAGGCGCGCTCCCCGCCTCGCTCACGTACCTGGAAGAGCGCTCGGTCGGGCCCACGCTCGGCGCCGACTCGATTCGCGCCGGCGTGAGGGCCTCGGTCGCCGGTCTGGCGCTCGTGGCGCTGTTCATGCTGGTCTACTACAAGGCGGCCGGCATCAACGCGATCCTGTCGGTCGTGCTGAACCTGGTCATTCTCCTCGGCTTCATGGCCTACATCGGGGCGGTCATGACGCTGCCCGGCATCGCCGGCTTCATCCTGACGATCGGCATGGGGGTCGACTCGAACGTCCTGATCTTCGAGCGCATCAAGGAGGAGCTGGCCGCGTCCAAGGGCGTGCGCCAGGCCGTGGCCGCCGGCTTCGATCGCGTGCTGTGGACGATTGTCGACACCCACGTCGCGTCGCTCATCGCGGCCGGGTTCCTGTTCCAGTTCGGCACCGGCCCGATCCGCGGGTTCGCGACGACGCTGTTCTTCGGCTTGCTGTCGAACGTGTTCACGGCGGTGTTCGTGTCGCGGACCGTGTTCGAGACCATCCTCTCGCGCCGCACCGTGACGAATCTGAGCATCTGACCATGAAGTTCTTTCACGCGACCAACATCGACTTCCTTCGCTGGCGCTGGCACGCGATGGCGCTGTCGGCCGTCGTCATCCTGACCGGCCTCGTGGCCGTCTTTACGCAGGGCCTCCCGCTCGGGATCGATTTCTCGGGCGGCACGATCGTGGTGCTCAAGTTCGAGAAGCCCGTCACCGAGCAGGCCGTTCGCGACGCGCTCGGGGGCCTGCCCGGGGAGAAGGTCGTGCAGCAGTACGGGCAGTCGGGCGATCACGAGATCCTGGTCCGGCTGCCCGAGCTGGTGACCGAGCAGGGGGCGAGCCTCGAGCAGGGCGCGAGGGCCGTCCTTCAGGCGATCGAACAAGCCAGCTTCGGGAAGTTCGAGGTGCTGAGCACGGAGATCGTCGGGCCCGTGATCGGCAAGGATCTGCAGCGTAAGGGCATCTATGCCACCCTCGCGTCGATCGGCGGCATCCTCGTCTACATTGCGCTCCGCTTCCGGTTGAGCTTCGCCGTTGGAGCCGTCGTGGCGACCTTCCACGACATCCTCGTGACGGTGACGTTCCTGACGTTCTTCGGCTACGAGTTGTCGCTCAACGTCGTCGCCGCGCTGCTGGCGATCACCGGCTATTCGGTGAACGACACGATTGTCATTTTCGACCGCGTGCGCGAGAATCTGCGGTCGATGCGGCGGGACACGTTGGCCGACGTCGTCAACAAGAGCGTGAACCAGACGCTCGGCCGCACCATCATCACGGCCGGCACCACCTTCCTCGCGGTGCTGGCGCTCTTCTTGTTCGGCGGCGAGGTGCTGCACGGCTTCTCGTTCACGATGCTCGTGGGCATCATCACGGGCACGTACTCGACGGTCTTCATCGCGGCGGCGATCGCGATCATCATGAGTCAGGTCCGCGGCCACGGACGGGCGCGCGTCGAGCCGGCCGTGGCGGCCGAGACGAAGTCGAAGAAGGCGAACCGCAAGGTCCGCGCGTCGTGACGCGCGACGCGGCCAGGCGGTCGTTCGCCGCACGGCACCTCCGGTGACGCTCATCGGCGCCGCCATCCTCGGAATCATCCAGGGGCTGACCGAGTTCCTGCCCGTCTCGAGTTCCGCACATCTCATCCTCGCGCGGGCGTTCTTCGGCTGGGATGCCGAGGGGTTCGGGCTCGCCTTCGATGTTTCCGTGCACGCCGGCACGCTCCTCGCCGTGGCGGTGTTCTTTCGGCGTGAGCTGGCCGCCATGGCTGTTTCCGTGCCGGCGGCACTGTGCTCGAACCCGGAGGGCCCCGCCCGTCTGCTGTGGCTGGTCGTCGTGGGGACGCTGCCGATTCTGCCGGCCGGTGTGTTCTACACGGAGGCCGTCGAAGCCTTGTTGCGGACGCCGGGTCTCGCCGCCGCGATGCTCGCGCTCGGCGCCGCCGCGCTTCTCGTGGTCGAGCGCGTCGGCGCGCGCCGCCGCGACGAGTCTTCGCTGAGTCTGGGCGAGGCGTTCTGGATCGGCGTGGGCCAGGCCGCCGCACTCGTGCCCGGCGTGTCGCGCTCGGGCGCCACCATCGCGCTCGGCATGTTCTTCGGGCTCCGGCGGGAGGCCGCCGCGCGTTACGCGTTTCTGCTCGGGGTGCCGGCCATCGCGGCCGCCGCGTCCAGGGAAGGTGTCGAACTCCTCCGTTCGGGCATGACGGAGGAGATGGCGATCCTGTTCGGCGTGGGCACTGCGACTTCGGCCGTGGTGGGCTATTTGACCGTGAAATACTTCATTCGCTTTCTGTCCGGGCATTCGCTCGACGGGTTCGCGTATTATCGCCTGGTCCTGGCGGCCGTCACCGTCGTCTGGATCACGGTGCACTGAGAGAAACGATGCAGTGGCTGCGGCGTAGCTTTCTCACCGGACTCTTCGTGACCGTGCCGCTTGTCATCAGCGTGGCGGCGCTCGTCGGGATCTTCCGGGTCATCGACGGGTTCACCGGCCCGTTTTACGCCCGGTGGCTCGGTCGCGAGTTGCCGGGCCTCGGCCTGCTCACGACGGCCCTCGGCGTGCTGCTCGTGGGCGTGGTGGCGACCAACGTCATCGGCAAACGGCTCCTGCAGCGCGCCGAGAGCTATCTGCTGCGCGTGCCGGTGTTCAAGACCATCTACGCGCCGGTGAAACAGGTCGTGGCCGCGTTTTCCCCCGACAACGACCGTGGCTTCAAACGGGTTGTCCTGGCGGACGATCCGGCCCGCGGCCTGGTGCTCGGGTTCCTCACGCGCGAGTTCACCGTCGATCGCGGCCGGGGGCCCGAGCCCATGGTGGCGATGTACGTCCCGACCAATCACCTGTATCTGGGCGACGTCGTCGTGTATCCGGTGAGTCGCGTGTCGTACCCCGACCTCAGCGTGGAAGATGCCATCAGGGTGTTCCTGACCGGTGGGATGGCGTTCAGATCGAGGATGAGAACGACTCCGGGCGGCGAACGACCAGGGACCTTGGGTGTCTAACGGTACGAAGGGCAGGGGCTTTTGACGAGGCCCGGAACCTGATGGCCATTCTTCCCGGGACGGTGTCTAATGCTCTAACCCGGCGGCAGGGGTCTGGTTGCCCACAGGTGTGTTGACACCCCTTTTTGCCGCTGGCTATAATCACCGCGCTTTTGGGTCGGGCTCGGCAGTGAATCCGGCAGGAGGGCAGACTCGTGCCACGAGAGATGTTCGGGGATGTCGTGAACCCCTCGATCAGGGTGGGCTCGCAGAAGTGGTACACGGTACCACTGTCGGTCTTTGCCCACGTGATGATCTTCGCGGCGATCATCATCATTCCCCTGATGGCGACCGACGTGCTCCCCACGCCGCCGTCCATGATGGCTTTCGTAGCGGCGCCGCCGCCACCGCCGCCACCGCCGCCACCGCCGCCGCCGCAGGCTGCGGCGCCCAAGCCACCGCCCATCGCTGAAGTCAACCCGTCCGCTGCGCCCGTCGAGGCGCCCAAAGAGATTCTGCCGGAGACGGGCATCGCCAACACCGGCGCGGGTGTGGTCGGAGGCGTGGAAGGCGGCATTCCGGGCGGGGTCGTCGGAGGCGTGGTGGGCGGACTGCCCGAGGCGCCGCCACCGCCGCCGCCGGCGCCGGTCCGCGTGGGCGGCAACATCAAGCCGCCGCAGAAGATCAAGGATGTGCGGCCGGTGTATCCGCCGATCGCGCAGTCGGCGCGCGTGCAGGGCGTCGTGATCATCGAGGCGACGATCGGTCCGGACGGCAAGGTGGTCGATGCCAAAGTGCTCCGCTCGGTGCCGCTGCTCGATCAAGCGGCGCTCGATGCCGTGCGTCGGTGGGAGTTCACGCCGACACTGCTGAACGGCGTGCCCGTGCCGGTCATCATGACCGTCACGGTGAACTTCACGCTGCAGTAGACCGAAGGATCAGGGTCGACCGGCGCGTGCGGGGTCGGCGAGCCGGTGGCGATGCGGGTGGGCCCCGTGGCTGTCTAACTTCTTGAAGGGCTGGAGGCTGACGATGGAAGGCGGAGGAATGAATCTCATCGAGATGTGGAACGCCATGGGGCCCGTTGCGAAGGGCATCGGGGTGATCCTCATCATCATGTCGATGTGGTCGTTCGGCGTGGCGATCGAACGCATCTACACGTACGCGCAGGCGAAAAAGCAGTCGAAGCTGTACGCGCCGCAGGTGGCCAAGCACCTGAAGGAAGGGCGGCTGAAGGACGCCATTTCGGTGTCGACCTCCAAGAACTACCGCTACAGCCACCTGGCGAAGGTCGTGCTGGCGGGCCTGCAGGAGTACCAGTTCCAGCAGGAGAGCGGCGGCGGCCAGCTCGCCCGCGAAGACCTGCTCGACACGGTGCGCCGCGCCATTCAGCGCGCCTCGGCCCTGACGGCCAACGACCTGAAGAAAGGCCTCTCGGCGCTCGCGACCATCGGCGCGACGGCCCCGTTCGTCGGCCTGCTCGGCACGGTCGTCGGCATCATCACGGCGTTCCAGGGCATCGCGGCGACCGGCTCGGGTGGTATCGGCGCCGTGTCGGCCGGTATCGCCGAGGCGCTCGTCGAGACGGCGCTCGGGCTCGTCGTGGCGATTCCGGCGGTCTGGTTCTACAACTACCTGTCGGTCAGACTCGACTACTTCAACGTCGAGATGGACAACTCGTCGTCGGAGCTGGTCGACTATTTCATCAAGAAGACGGCGGCGTAGTGCCCCGGCGCGGATCGGCACAACCGATACGCGCGGGCGCGCCACGGCTCTGACCAGGAGTACGTCACCATGTCAATGAACATTGGCGGCACCAAAGGCGGGCTGAATGCCGACATTAACGTGACGCCGCTCTGCGACGTCATGCTGGTGTTGCTCATCATCATGATGCTCATCGCCCCGATGTTGCAGAAGGGTGTCGACGTCAGGCTGCCGGAGGCCGGCAACACGGTCGACAAGCCCGATACTCAGGAACAAACGGTCATCGCGATCACCGCCGACAAGCGGTTCTACGTGAACGGCGTGCCGGTGGCCGAGACCGAGGTCCTGACCAGGGTGCAGGCGGCGCTCGAAGGCAAGCGGGAGAAGATCGTGGTGATCAAGGGTGACACCGACGCGCCCTACAGCTCGATCATGCAGGCGATGGACGACCTGCGCCAGGTGGGCATCGAGGACATCGGCCTGATCACCGAACGCAGGCTGCGCCGGGGCGAGGGAGGCAAGTAATGGCCCACGCGCACAAGCACCTCGGCGCTGAGAAGGTCGTCACCGGCAAGAAGCTCGAGTCGATGTCGGACGTCAACATCACGCCGCTCATCGACGTCCTGCTGGTGCTCCTCATCATCTTCATGGCGGCCCTTCCGCTCACCCAGAAGGGCGTCGACATCAACCTGCCGCTC
The DNA here is from genome assembly GCA_964359235.1 of uncultured Vicinamibacterales bacterium. Taxonomy (GTDB): domain Bacteria; phylum Acidobacteriota; class Vicinamibacteria; order Vicinamibacterales; family JAHECP01; genus CAYHSN01. Next base: position 8,268 of record CAYHSN010000110.1, read on the forward strand.
GAGACGCGCCGTTCGGAGGAGCAGCAGCCCGACATCAGCCAGATCGTGGTCGAGTACGCCGCCGATCGGCACCTGTCGGTCAACAAGCAGGACGTCTCGATTCAGGAACTCGAAACCCGGCTCCGGAACATCTTCGAGCAGCGTAAGGACAAGACGATGTTCATCGTCGGCGCGGGCACGCTGCGCTACGGCGAAATCGTGGCCGTCATCGACGCCGCCAAGGGCGCGGGCGTCGAGAAGGTCGGCATCGTGACCGACGGCATGCGGGCAGCGGCCGGCGCGGCGCCTGTCGGATAGTAGGCGACCGACCTCGGCTGGCGGGTGAGTCGAAGCCGGACCCGGTGTTGGTTTGACACGCGGCCAGTTCCCGAGCGGGCTCGGGGACTGGCCGCGTCGTGTTTTCCGGGTCCTCCTGGCGGTCAGGAAGGCTGCCCAGCGCGAGAAGTTCGCCGGAGCGACCGTCACCGGTGCCGCGACCGAGGGCCGCCTGGAGAGCGCCGGTCTCGCGAGCCTGGCACGGCAGCGCTAGTCGCCGACGCCAGCCGCCTTCTTCTTCTGCAGGTCGATGGCCTTGTCGCGCAGGCGATCCGCCTCGGCCAGCAGCTCCTTCTGAACCTTCGGATCCTTCTCGAGGTTCGCCTGGAGCCGCAGCAGGAGGTTCTTGAACGTCAGCGCCTCCATGTAGTCGGCCTTCAGGTTGATCGCCTTGTCCTCGGCCTCGAGGCCCCTCATGACGTAGTCCTTCTTCTCGGGGTCCTTCAGCCGGAAGTCACGAAAGGCCTTGTCCCAATAGTACGTCGCGATCGTGTGGAAGGCCTCGGGATTGTCCAGCTCCCGGCTCGCCCGCTCCTCGAGGGCCTCGATCGTCTTCTCGAACTCGCCCTGGCGGTTGTAGTAGCCGGCGAGCGTCGTGTAGACCG
>CAYHSN010000111.1:0-2666 GCA_964359235.1 uncultured Vicinamibacterales bacterium
ATCTTCGGGCCGCGCGCCTCACCGGCGACCGTCGCCACCACGCGGGCGTTCGCCACATACGGGGATCCGGCCATCACCTGGCCGCCGTCCTTCTCGACGAGCAGCACCTGATCGAAGGTCACGTCCTGGCCGGGTTCCGCGTCGAGCCGATCCAGGGTCACGACCGCGCCCGGCTCCACGCGCACCTGCCGTCCGCCGCTCTGAATGATCGCGTACACGTCCACCCTCCTCGGGTCTTCTGCAACCCCTCAATTTACCACGGAAACAGGCGGTCTGGGAAGGCTCGGGCAGGCCTGCAGGCCTGCGCTACTTCAAGAGAATGCGGGTTCCCCGGATCTTCTGGGCGCTCAGGGTGCTGAGGAAGCTTGGGATGAGCCGGTCCATCAACTCGAAGTACGAGGACAGCGCCGGCGTGTTCTGCTGCGCGCTGTACAGGACCTCTTCGCGGAACGACTCGGAGTAGAGCGTGGTTCCGGTCCGGCCGTCGATGAAGATGAACTTCGGGTTCAGAATGAAGCCCTTGCGCTCCATGTAGGTGCGCACTGGCACGACCCGCCGCCGCCCGAACGCATCCACGACTTCCTGCGCGCGCTCGACCATGCCCGACCGCGAATGCGGCGTGAAGAGGACCGTGCCCGTGACGATGAGCGGCTCCTGGTACTCTTCGCCGAGCTTCTTCCAGAACGCCACATCGGCAAAGACGTGCTCGAACGGTTCGAGATCCCGCTGATTGCGGATTCTCCGATCCGCCTCCTGTTGATCGGACGGCTCCGTCTTGACCGTCTCGCTCGCTGGCGCGGCCTTGTCCGCGAGATTGAGCACGTCGGCTTCGATGACGGTGAGATCGGACTTCGTGCGGAGCTGGCTGCGCAGCAGCCGCACCGTCTCGAGGTTCGCGTCGACATCTTCGCTGCCGCCCGTGATGAACCCGGCCACGAGCACCCGCCGAAAGGCCGACACGTCGAGTTTCGGCTGGATCGGCGTCGTGATCGGAATCTCGTAAAAGCTGGTGCAGGCGCCCAGTCCGAGCGCCAATCCCAGACTAACGGCTGTCGCGGCCCTTCGCGCGGTCATTGATTTCCTTGAACAGGTCGTAGTTCTGCTGGATGAGCAGGTTGTCGGGATCGAGCTCGAGCGCCTTCTCGTAGGCTTTGCGCGCCTCGTCGAATTGACCCTGCTGCTCGTACGCGACGGCGAGGTTGTTCCACGCGGCCGCGTAGGTCGGATCGATCTCGGCGGCCCGCTCCCAGCGGTACGTCGCTTCCTTCCACAAACCGCGTTGCGCGACCTTGATGCCGAAATCGACCTGCGATTTCGCTTCCGAGCGACGGTCCGCGTACGCGGCGGGAGCCGTCAGGCCCAGCACCAACGCCGCCAGCAGAACCCTGCGTGCAATCATGGAGATATTCATACCACGTCGGAAGGTGTCCGACAACAGGGCCACCGGGTATAATGGACGTCACCCAGGGGTCGGGCGTGCCGGTTGCGGAAGCAGTCGGCGGGTTCGGCCCCTGGGCGTTTTTTCGGGGCCGGACCCTTCCGCACCGGCGGCGCGCCGATTGCGGAAAGGACCGAATGGACCTCAGGACCGTTGTCGCGTTCTCGCTGCTTCGCGGGGCATCCTGGTCTCGTGTGGCGGCCAGCCTCCGCGAGACCGCGGAGCGCTCGGCGGCCGACCCGACCGGCGATTGGGCGGCCTCCATCCTCGCGGCGGTCGGACTCGATGCCGCCGCGCTCGATTGCGCGAGGGCCGAGGCCGATCGCGCGCTCGACCGGGCGCGGAGGATGGGCCTCGAGCCCGTTCCGTTCGGCGACGAGCGGTATCCGCCGCTTGTGGCCACCATCTACGATCCGCCACCGGTTCTCTGGGTCCGTGGGGACGCGCACGCGCTGGGCGGACCCTCGGTCGCCGTGGTCGGCGCACGGGCCGCCTCGACCCCCGCGCTCGCCATGGCGGCCGATCTTGGCGCCGGTCTGGCTCGCGCCGGTCTCACGGTCGTGAGCGGCCTCGCGCGGGGCGTCGACTCGGCCGCACATCGAGCGGCGCTCGAAGCAGACGGCCTGACCGTCGCCGTGCTCGGGTGCGGCGCCGATCGGGTCTATCCGCCGGAGCATGCCGAGCTGGCGCGCACGATCGCTCGCGCGGGCGCGCTGGTGAGCGAGCTTCCTCCGGGGACGCCTCCGCTCGCGGAGCACTTCCCGCGACGCAACCGCGTCATCAGCGGGCTCTCGCTCGCGACGGTGGTCGTCGAGGCCTCGGAGCGCAGCGGGTCGCTCATCACCGCGCGTTGCGCCCTGGAACAGGGTCGAGAGGTCATGGCGGTGCCGGGGTCCGCCGTGAGCGGACGGAATCGAGGCGCTCATGCGCTGCTGAAAGACGGCGCAAAGCTCGTGGAGACAGTGGACGATATTCTGGAGGAACTGCCGGTCGGACGCGCGGCCTCATCTCCTGCGGCTGATGCCCGTAACATATTGACAACAGATGTCTTAGTAGCCGCACTCGAATCCGAAGAGGCCTGCGATCTGGACGATCTGGCGGGCCGGACCGGCCTGGACGTCCGGGCGCTGCTGCCAAGGTTACTCGACCTCGAGCTGCGCGGCGTCGTCCGGCGCGCGGGTGGGGGGCGTTTCCTCCTGGCTCGAAGAAGAGTGGTAACGTAAGTGGG
>CAYHSN010000111.1:2766-5209 GCA_964359235.1 uncultured Vicinamibacterales bacterium
ACAGCAGACGCGATATGGCAAAGGCACTCGTGGTCGTGGAGTCGCCCGCGAAGGCGAAGACCATCAACAAGTACCTCGGCAAGGACTACAAGGTCATCGCCTCGATGGGGCACGTCCGCGACCTCCCGAAGAGCCGGCTCGGGGTCGACCTCGAAGACGGGTTTGCGCCCGCCTACGAGGTCATCGCGAGCCGGAAGAAAGTCCTCAAGCAGCTCAAGGACGCGGCAGCGCAGGCGACCGAGATCTTCGTGGCCACCGACCCGGATCGCGAGGGCGAGGCGATCGGGTGGCATCTGGCCGAAGAGCTGGGGACCGTCAAGGGCGCCAAGAAGCGCAGGATCCGCCGGCTGATGTTCAACGAGATCACGCGCAAGGCGGTGCTCGAGGCGCTGAAGCACCCGGTCGAGATCGACAGGCGCATGGTGGACGCGCAGCAGGCGCGCCGCGTGCTCGATCGGCTGGTCGGCTACAAGATCAGCCCGCTCCTGTGGGACAAAGTCCGTCGCGGCCTGAGCGCGGGCCGCGTGCAGTCGGTCGCGCTCAAGATCGTCTGCGACCGCGAAGCGGAGATCGAGGCGTTCAAGCCGGAGGAGTACTGGTACCTCTTCGCGCGCTTCGCCGCCGCGCAGCCGCCCGAGTTCCAGGCGCGGCTGGTGCGTCAGGGCGACGCGACGCTCAAGATCGGCAACCAGGTCGAGGCGACATCCGTGCTCGCCGCGCTCGCGGGCGCGACGTTCACGGTGACGTCGGTCGCGACGAAGGAGCGCAAGAAGAGCCCGGTCCCGCCCTTCATCACGAGCAAGCTGCAGCAGGCGTCGCGATTCCCGGTCAAAAAGACGATGATGATCGCCCAGCAGCTCTACGAGGGTATCGAGCTGCCGGGTGAAGGGTCGGTCGGCCTCATCACCTACATGCGGACCGACTCGACGCGGGTCGCGGACGAGGCGCTGGCCGAGGTGCGCGGCTACATCAACCGCCGGTTCGGCGCGGACTACCTGCCCGAGAAGCCGACGTACTACCGCGCGAAGAAAGACGCGCAGGACGCGCACGAGGCGATTCGTCCGACCTCCCTCGAGTACGACCCCGAGCAGGTTCGGCCGCACCTCACGCCGGACCAGTACTCCCTCTACCGTCTGGTCTGGAACCGGTTCGTCGCCTCCCAGATGCTGCCCGCGCTCTTCGACGACACGACGGTCGACATCACCGCCAACGACTTCGTGTTCCGCGCGAAGGGCTCGGTGCCGAAGTTCAGCGGCTGGCTGGCGGTGTATGGGCAGGCGGCGGTCGACACCGTCGCGGCGAGCGTCGCCGACACCAACGGCGATGCGGACGAGGACTCGACCTCCGGGCTCCTGCCGCCGCTCGCCGAGGGCGATCGGCTGGATCTGCGCGATCTGCGGCCCGAGCAGAAGTTCACGCAGCCGCCGGCGCGCTACAGCGAAGCGACGCTCGTGAAGGCGCTCGAGGAGGACGGCATCGGGCGTCCGAGCACGTACGCGCAAATCATCAGCGTGCTGCAGACGCGCGAGTACGTGAACAAGATCGACGGGCGGTTCAAGCCGACCGTGCTGGGCCGCATGCTGGTGACGAAGCTGCTCAGCCCGAGCTTCGATGACATCCTCGACGTCGAGTACACGGCGAAGATGGAGGAGCAGCTCGACGAGATCGAGAACGGGCGCGCCGACTACCGCTCAACGCTCGAGAGCTTCTACGAGAAGTTCGAAAAGGACCTGGCGAAGGCGAAGAAGCGCATGCCCAACCTCAAGGAAGGGCAGCCGACCGACGAGGTGTGCGAGAAATGCGGCGCGCCCATGGTCATCAAGGCCGGCCGCTTCGGGTTGTTCCTCGCGTGCAGCGCGTATCCGGACTGCGAGAACACGCGCGAGCTCGAGAAACCGGAGAACGGCGCCGACGAGATCGATGAAACCTGCGAGAACTGCGGCAAACCGATGATCGTCAAGCGCGGCCGCTTCGGTCCGTTCCTCGCGTGTTCCGGCTATCCGGAGTGCAAGACGACGCGGAAACTCATCACCACGAAACACGGCGTCACGGCGGCGCGCCCCGACCAGAGGCTGGACGAGAAGTGCTCGCAGTGCGGCGCGACCCTCGTCCTCAAGCACGGGCGGTTCGGCGAGTTCACCGCCTGCAGCGACTACCCGACGTGCAAGTACGTCAAGCTGAAGCTGACCGGCGTCAAGTGCCCCAAGGATGGCGGCGACATCGCCGAGCGGGTGTCGCGGCGCGGGAAGGCCTTTTACGGGTGCGCCAACTACCCGGACTGTGACTTCACGCTGTGGAACCGGCCGATCGGCGAGAAGTGCCCGGAGTGCGGCGCGCCGTTCTTGGTGGAGAACATCACCAAGCGTCACGGCCGCCAGCTTCGCTGCCACCACGACTCGTGCGGGTACGTGCGCAGTGAGGAACTGACGACGGCATGAAAAGA
>CAYHSN010000111.1:5309-6818 GCA_964359235.1 uncultured Vicinamibacterales bacterium
ACCACGACTCGTGCGGGTACGTGCGCAGTGAGGAACTGACGACGGCATGAAAAGATCTGAATTCTCCATTCTCAATTCCCCATGATTCGCATCATCGGCGGCGGCCTCGCCGGCTGCGAGGCGGCCTGGCAGGCGGCCTCGCGCGGCGCGCCGGTCCGCATCCACGAGATGCGACCGGCCCGGCCGACGGCCGTGCACAAGACCGATCGGCTTGCCGAACTCGTCTGCAGCAACTCCTTTCGCGGCGACAAGCTGGACAACGCCGTCGGTCTCCTGAAGGAGGAGATGCGGCGGCTCGGCTCGCTCGTCATGCGGGCCGCTGACGCGACCCGCGTGCCGGCCGGCGCCGCCCTCGCGGTCGACCGCGAGCGGTTCGCCGAGGCCGTGACCACGGCCATCGCCGGCCATCCCCTGATCACGCTCGTGCGCGACGAAATCGCGCGCATCCCGGATCCCGCGAGCAGCCCGGTCGTCATCGCGACCGGGCCGCTCACCTCCGAGGCGTTGTCGGCCGACATCACGGCGTTCGTCGGGCGCGAGCACCTCTACTTCTACGACGCCGTCAGTCCCATCGTCCTCGCGGAGACGATCGACCGGACGAAGGTGTTTCGCGCGTCGCGCTGGGGACGAAGCCTCGGTCCCGCGCGCGACGAGCCGGACACGGCGGGCGCGGCGTGCGGGATGGACGAAGGCGACGGCGATTACCTGAACTGTCCACTGAACGAGGACGAGTACGCGCGCTTCCACGATGCGCTCGTGAAGGCCGAGCGCACGAGCGTGCACGCGCTCGACCACGCGAAGTTCTTCGAAGGGTGTCTGCCGATCGAAGTCATGGCCGATCGCGGGCCCGACACGCTGCGGTTCGGGCCGATGAAGCCCGTCGGCCTGACCGATCCTCGCACCGGCCGGCGTCCCCACGGCGTCGTGCAACTGCGGCAGGACACGCTCGCGGGCGATCACTTCAGCCTCGTGGGGTTCCAGACGCAGCTCACGTGGGGCGAGCAGGCGCGCGTCTTCCGGCTGATTCCCGGGCTCGAACAGGCGGAGTTCGTGCGGTTCGGTCTGGTGCATCGGAACACCTACATCAACGGGCCGACGGTGTTGCTCCCGACATGGCAGGCGCGCGCGCGTCCCGATCTGTTCTTCGCCGGGCAGGTGTCGGGGGTCGAGGGCTACGTCGAGTCGGCGGCGTCGGGGCTCCTGGCGGGATTGAACGCCGCGGCGCTGGCGAGGGGCGAGGCGCCGCGCGTCGCGCCTCGGACGACGGCGATCGGCGCACTCGCGTACTACGTCTCGCACGCCGATCCGTGCGACTACCAGCCGACGAACATCACCTTCGGCGTCATGGCGCCGCTCGAGGCGCCGCCGCGCAATCGGCAGGCGCGCAAGCAGGCGCTGGCGGCTCGGGCGCTCGCCGATCTGGCGGCCTGGATGCAAGGGAGCGACGAAGGTGCGCGCGACGCGGAGCGGGGCGGAGGGGCCCCCGCGAGCGAGCGCGCCAGGCGGGGT
>CAYHSN010000111.1:6828-9175 GCA_964359235.1 uncultured Vicinamibacterales bacterium
GGGGGGGGGGGGGGCGCGCCCCCCGCCGGCCCGCGCCCCCGTGGGGGGGTGCAGGGGTCCCCGCCGATTGTGAGCGATGAAGGCACTACTCAAGGCGTTCGTCGACTTTCTGCGGCTCAACCGTAACGCCTCGGCGCACACGGTGCGCGCCTACGAGAGCGACGTGTCGCAGTTTCTCGGGTTCGTCGCCGGCGAGAAGCGCTGCGCGGTGAGCGCGCTGGGCCCCGCCGATTTCGACACGGCCGCGGTGCGCGCGTTTCTCGCCGAGCTGTACCGCCGGGGCAACTCCCGCGCGTCGGCGGGACGCAAGCTGGCGGCCGTCCGCGCGTTCGGGCGCTTCCTTCGACGCGAGGGCGTGCTCGAGCAGGATCCGGGCGCGCTCGTCGGCACGCCCAAGCGCGAGCAGAAGATCCCCGCCCACCTGGCGATCGATGAGATGTCGCGCCTGCTCGAGACGCCCGACACCTCGACGCCGCTCGGCCGCCGCGATCGCGCGATCCTCGAGGTGTTCTACGCCTCGGGCCTCCGTCTGAGCGAGCTCGTCGGCCTGGATCTCGACGACGTGAACGTGTCGGCGCGGATGGTGCGTGTGCTCGGCAAGGGCGGCAAGCAGCGTCTCGTGCCGTTCAACAAGACCGCCGCGACGGCGGTGCGGGCGTATCTGGCCGACCGCGAGGACTGGTTCGGCGCCGCCCCGGTGACGTCCGGCCGATCGGGCCGATCGGGCCGCCAGCGGTATCCGCTCTTTCTGAACTACCGCGGCGGGCGTCTGACCACGCGCAGCGTCGACCGTCTGGTGCGCCGGTACGTCGCGATGTGCAGCACGCGGTTCGGCATCAGTCCTCACGCGCTGCGCCATTCGTTCGCCACGCACCTGCTCGAGCGCGGCGCCGATCTGCGCTCGATCCAGGAGCTGCTCGGCCACGCGCGGCTCAGCACGACCCAGCGGTACACGCACCTGAACGTCGCGCAGTTGCTCGATTCCTACCGCAAGGCGCATCCCCGGGCGTGACGCGCGCCTCGGTGCGACGGGTTCGAGATGATCTTCGGCGGCAGGAGGACGCGGGACTTCTCAGATATCGTGGGCGTGTGAGGTTGGGGACGAGACAGAAGGTCAAGAAGGCCACGAAGGCACGAAGGCACGAAACAATCGGAACGTGGCTGTGTGTCGAGGCGGACCTTCCGCCTTCGCGTGAAGCTCCGGCGGACCGCCGTAGCCTTGGCGGAGGCGGTCGGGGCCGCCGCCATTGACCAGGAGCGATCCTATGCGAATCGATCGACGCGAGTTTCTGACATCCGGAGCCGTGGCGCTTGGCGGAACGCTGTTCGCCGCGGGTGCCGTCGGCGAAGAGGCGATAGGAGGGGCCAGGCTTGCTCGGCCCGATGCAATCGACGCCCTGTTCGACCGCTCGATCGTGATCGACACGCTCTCGGTCGATCCCGAATGGACCGACGAGGTGTTCGCGGCGTTCAAGCGGTCAGGCGTGACCGCCATCCAGACGAGCCTGAACAACCGCACCCTCGCGGCGGCCACGGCCGATCTGGCGAAGTGGCAGGCGCGCCTCGATCGCTATTCCGACCGGCTCATCAAGGTGACGCGAGGCGGCGACATCACGAATGCCAAACAGCAAGGGAAGATCGCCGTCGTCCTGGGTTTCCAGAACGCCACGATGATCGGTGACGAGGTGAACAACGTGGACCTGCTGCACCGAATGGGCACGCGGTGCATCCAGCTCACCTACAACGCCCGCAATCTGCTGGGCGACGGGTGCACCGAGCGGACCAACGCGGGTCTCTCCGATTTCGGGCTGGAAGTGGTCGAACGGATGAACCAGCTCGGGATCGTCGTCGATCTGTCGCATTGCGGCGAGGCGACGAGCCGCGACGGGATCGCGGTCAGCACGCGGCCGCCGGCGTTCACGCACACGATGTGCAAGAGCGTGTACGACCACCCCCGCGCGAAGTCGGACGCGTTGCTCAAGACGCTCGCGGACAAGGGCGGCGTGGTGGGCATCGCGACGCTGGGCTACTTCAGCGGCCCGACGCCCGAGACGAGCTTCGACGACTACCTCAAGCACGTGGACCACGCGGTCAAGGTCGCGGGCATCGACCACGTCGGTCTTGCGTCGGACTATTCGATCCGCGGCATCGAACCCACCGCCACGCGTGAGAACTGGTATCTGCCGCGGCTGAAGCAGTTCAAACCGTCGTACCGGGTCCGCTGGCCGCCATGGATCAAGGAGCTCGACCCGCCCGAGCGCTTCCGCACTATCGCGCGCGGGCTCGCGAAACGGGGCCATCGCACGGGCGACATCGAGCAGATCATCGGCGGGAATTGGGCGCGGTA
>CAYHSN010000112.1:0-4736 GCA_964359235.1 uncultured Vicinamibacterales bacterium
CGCGAGAACCAGACGCTCGCGACCATCACCTTCCAGAACTACTTCCGCAAGTACAAGAAGCTCTCGGGCATGACCGGCACGGCCGACACGGAAGCCGAGGAGTTCGCCAAGATCTACAAGCTCGATGTCAACGTCATCCCGACGAACCGGCCCCTGCGCCGCGACGAGCACCCCGACGTGGTCTACCGGACCGAGCGCGAGAAGTGGGACGCGATCGTCAGCGAGATCCACGAGCTGGAACAGCAGGGGCGTCCCGTCCTGGTCGGCACGGTCTCGATCGAGAAGTCCGAGCGCCTGTCCGCGATGCTGAAGCGCCGCGGCGTCAAGCACGTCGTCCTGAACGCGAAGTACCACGCGCAGGAGGCCGAGATCGTCGCCCAGGCCGGCCGCAAGAACAACGTCACCATCGCCACGAACATGGCCGGCCGCGGCACCGACATCCTGCTCGGCGGCAATCCGGAGTTCATCGCGCGGCAGCGCTGCCTCGCCGACGAGATCGCCGAGCGGCTCCCCAAGGGCCAGGAGCGGTTCGTCGACGACGAGTTCGTGTACTTCTATCACCTCGAGCACTTCTATCGCGTGCCGCGCGCGGAGTACGAGCGGCGCCTGACCGAGTTCAGGAGACAGACGGACGCCGAGCACGAGGAAGTCGTCGGCCTCGGCGGCCTGCACATCCTCGGCACCGAGCGTCACGAGGCGCGGCGTATCGACAACCAGCTCCGCGGCCGCGCGGGACGCCAGGGCGACCCGGGCTCCGGGCGCTTCTACCTGTCGCTCGAAGACGATCTGATGCGCATCTTCGGCTCGGACCGCATTTCCGGGCTGATGCAGCGGCTCGGCATGGAGGACGGCGTCCCGATCGAGCACGGCATGGTGACGCGCGCCATCGAGCGGGCCCAGAAGCAGGTCGAGGCGCAGAACTTCTCCATCCGCAAACACCTGCTCGAGTACGACGACGTGATGAACAAGCAGCGCGAGAACATCTACGCGCTGCGCCGCGAGCTGCTCGAAGGCCGGATCCGGATCAGCGAAGACAAAGACGTCGAAGCCGCCGACACGCGCGGCTACCTCCTGACTCTGGGTGAAGACCTGCTCGACGGCCTCATCGACACCTACGTGGGCCGCGACATGAATCCCGAGGACTGGGACGTGGCCGCCCTCGCCCAGGCCTCGGCCGAGCTCTTCACGCTCGACGCGCGAGAGCTGGCCGGCCTCGGACTGGAATCGAAGAACCCGGACGAGATCCGCGGCGCGATCTGGGCGAAGGCCACGGAACGGTACGACGCGAAGGAGAAGCTGATCGAGCCATCGATTCTGCGCCGCGTCGAGCGCGACATCATGCTGCAGATCGTCGACTCGCAGTGGAAGGACCATCTCTACAGCCTCGATCACCTCAAGGAAGGCATCGGGCTGCGCGGGTACGGCCAGCGCGATCCCCTCGTCGAGTACAAGAAAGAGAGCTTCGCGCTCTTCCAGGCGATGAAGGACCGGATCGACGAGGAAAGCGTCCGGTACCTGTGGCGCATCCAGCCGGTCGTGCAGGATCAGGTCGTGGCCCGGCGTGCCGCGCCCCTGACGCTGCACGCCCCGGGCGACGGCGCGTCCCCGTTCGCCTCGGCGCCGCGCGGCGGTGGCGCCGTCGCGCAGGCTCTCCGCCCGGCGCGCACGGGTGGCGACGACGTGGTGAAGACGGTGCGGCGCGACGAACCGAAGGTCGGGCGCAACGACCCCTGCCCGTGCGGCAGCGGCAAGAAGTACAAGAAGTGCCACGGGGCCTAGAGGTTGAACCTGCATGAAGACCAGGACCGACTCTCTCACTTCTGAAGAGATCGCGCTCGGCCTGACGACGGCCCTGACCTACGACGATGTCCTGCTGGTGCCGCAGCACTCGACGGTGCTGCCGAGCCAGGTGAACGTCGCGACGCGCCTGACCCGCAACATCCGCCTCAACGTGCCGCTCGCGAGCGCGGCCATGGACACCGTCACCGAGTCGCACCTGGCGATCGCCATCGCCCAGCACGGCGGACTCGGCGTCATCCACAAGAACGTCAGCGTGGAGGAGCAGGCGTCGGAGGTCGATCGGGTGAAGCGCTCGGAGAGCGGCATGATCGTCAACCCGATCACGCTCTCCCCCACGCACCGGATCGACGAGGCGCTCGATCTGATGAAGAAGTACCGCATCTCGGGCGTGCCGATCACGGAAGACGGGCGCAAGGAAGGACGCCTGGTCGGGATCTTGACCAACCGGGATCTGCGCTTCGAAACCAACGTCGATCGGCCGATTGCCGAGGTCATGACCCGGGAGAACCTGATCACGGTGCCCGTGGGCACGACGCTCGACGAGGCGCGCGAGATCCTGCACCGCCACAAAGTCGAGAAACTGCTCGTCGTCGATCAGCACTTCATGCTGAAGGGGCTCATCACCGTCAAGGACATCCAGAAGCAGATCAAGTACCCGAACGCGTGCAAGGACGCGCTCGGGCGGCTGCGGGTGGGCGCCGCGGTGGGTGTCGGCAAGGACGCGATGGCGCGCGCCGAGGCACTGGTGGCGGCGCACGTCGACGCCATCGTCGTCGACACGGCGCACGGCCACGCGCAGGCGGTGCTCGACACGGTCAGCGCGATCAGGCGCGCGTTCCCCGAGGTGGACCTCATCGCGGGCAACGTCGCGACGGCCGAGGCGACCGACGCGCTCATCGAACGCGGCGTTGACGCCGTGAAGGTCGGGATCGGCGCCGGATCCATCTGCACGACCCGCGTCGTGGCGGGCATCGGCGTGCCGATGATCACGGCGATCGCCGGCTGCGCGCGCGCCGCAAAGCGCCGCGACGTGCCCGTCATCGCGGACGGCGGCGTGCGCTACTCGGGAGACATCACGAAGGCGCTCGCCGTCGGCGCCAGTTCGGTCATGATCGGCGGCCTGTTCGCCGGCACCGACGAGAGCCCGGGCGAGATCATCCTGTTCCAGGGCCGGAGCTATAAGGAATACCGCGGCATGGGATCGCTCGGCGCCATGCGGCTCGGCAGCCGCGACCGCTACTTCCAGGACGAATTCGACCTGGAAGGCGGCAACGGCCCGGACATCGGGGAGAAGCTGGTCCCCGAGGGCATCGAAGGCCGTGTCGCCCACAAGGGCAGCGTCGCCGCGATGATCCACCAGCTCGTCGGCGGCCTGCGCGCCGGCATGGGCTACTGCGGCTCGGCGACGATCGAGGACCTGCAGCGCGACGCGCGGCTCATCCGCATCACGGCGGCCGGCGTGCGCGAGAGCCACGTCCACGACGTCATCATCACCAAGGAAGCGCCGAACTACAGGATCGAATGAGAGAGAATGGGAGGATTTGAGGATTTGAGAATCTGAGAATCTGAGGATCTGAGGATGTGAGAATCTGAAGATCTGAGGATCTGAGAATCTCAGATTCTTGCATTTCTCGTGATCTCCCGATCTCCTGTTCTGTTTCCACACGCAAGAGCCAAGACTCCTGAGCTCCTGCCGAAGAGCCCCGAACTGTCGTTCCAGCGCGGCCAGCGGAGAAATGCGCGCCGAGGGCCCCCGGCTGTAAACCATCACACCGCTCACAGCGTCAAAGCAGCAGCATGACCCGATCAATGTCTGACCTTCGTTTCGCGGTCCGTGGACTTCGCCGCAGCCCGCTCTTCGCCACCGTGGCGATCCTCTCGCTGGCTCTGGGCATCGGCGCCAACACCGCGATTGACCGAGCGGGTCGATGCCGAGATGGTCTCCGGCAACTACTTCTCGTTGCTGGGGGTGACGCCGGCGCTCGGGCGCGTGCTCAACTCGTAGGAAGACGATCAGGTCTGCCGGTGATGGTGCCCGACTGGGGTTGGGTGCACATGGACGATCGCCGCGCCCGCTGGGTGCAGGTGTTCGCCCGGCTGAAACCGGGCTATACGGTGGAGACCGCGCAGGGTCCGCTGCAAAGGCTGTTCACGCAGATTCGCGGCTACGAAGCGACGCTGCCGGCCGCGGCACGGTGGTCCGCATACAACCGCGAACAGTTCCTGAAGAACGGACGCCTGCTGGTCACAAGAGCTTGCAGAACCTCAAGACGACTGAGACGGGAGTCGCGCTCGATAACCTCGTGACGTTCCAGCTGTCGCCGTCGCTCAACGGCTACGACAACCCCCCGTGCGGTGATCTTCTACCGGGAACTGCTGGATCGACTCCGCGCGGCGCCGGGCGTGAAATCGGCGGCGCTCGCGTCCGTGCCGATCCTGGCCGGCGACGAATGGGACAGCTCGATGGCCGTCGAGGGTCACCAGGCCAAGGACGGCGAGGACATGCAGGCGTTCATGAACGCCCTCTCGCCCGGCTACTTCGAGACGATGAAGATTCCGTTGCTCGAGGGTCGCGACTTCAGGAGCAGCGACGCGAAGGAGGAATCGACGGCCGCGATCACGTGGCACACCCACCCCAGCAGACCGCCGGTGCCGATCCACATGCCTGGCGTGATGATCAGCCAGAAGATCCCTCGCAGAAAATCGCCGTTGTAAAACTGTCCGAGCCCCGGAAGAACCGCGCTGAGGACCGCCGCCGTGCCTGGGTTCTTCATCCGTGACTCCAGCCTCCGAAATATCTCGACGAACGGCGCAGCCCCGTAAGCTCAAAGTGCACATTTCCGTCGACATGGAAGGGATCGCCGGCGTCGTTACTTGATGCGGATCACTCATCACACTTTTCGGAGACGAGCCCATCCTCCCATTCTCACATTCTC
>CAYHSN010000112.1:4836-9128 GCA_964359235.1 uncultured Vicinamibacterales bacterium
AATCCTCACATTCTCAAATCCTCAGATTCCCCATCCGGTGATCGCGATACGCCGCGTGTCGTCGCCGAGATCCTCGATCCGGATCTCTACCGCGCCTCCCACCGCCCTCGGCAGCCGGTCGGCCCATTCGATCGCCACGACACCCTGACCGTCGCCGAGCTCGTCCAGACCGAGGTCGTCGACTTCAGCCGGCGCGACGCGGTACAGGTCGACGTGGTACAGCCGGATGCGCCCGGAGTATTCCTGAATCAGCGTGAAGGTCGGGCTCGACACCTGTTCCGGATCGGCGCCGAGACCCTGCGCGAGACCGCGCACGAGAGCGGTCTTCCCTGCCCCGAGATCCCCGAAGAGCAGCACGACGCTGCCGCGCCCGAGGCGCGCCGCCAACTGGCGGCCGGCATCGACCGTTTCCGCTTCCGAGTGCGTGACCAGGGTGTGCACCAAGGGGCGTGGTTGTCTGGTGCGTGGCGACACGGCAGGGCTGAAGCCCTGCGCTACGAGGACGGCGTCTTGGCCTTGCGCCGCGCGGTCAGCTCGAGCACGGCATCACCGAGCCGATCCGCGAGATCGCCGGCGGTCATCGACACTTCGCCTTCGTCGGCCTCGGCGAGATCGCCCGCGAGCCCGTGCAGATAGACGGCGACCTTGCACGCCGCTTCCGCGTCGAGGAGCTGCGCGAACCAGGCGGCGACCATGCCCGTGAGCACGTCGCCCGTGCCGCCGGTGGCCATGCCGGGGTTGCCGGTCACGTTGACGAACGTGCGGCCCTCGGGTGTGGCGACGACCGTGCGGTGGCCCTTGAGGACGACATACACGCGGTGCGTGGTCGCGAACCCGCGGGCGCTTTCGACCCGGTCGCCCTGCACGTCTCCGACATCGACGCCCAGCAGGCGCGCCATCTCGCCCGGATGCGGCGTGATGATCATGTCGACGCCGTCGCGGCCCATCAGGCGATCAGGATCCTCGGCGAAGGCGTTCAACGCGTCGGCGTCGAGCACGAGCGGCACGCCGGCCCGTTCGACGAGTCCGTGCACGAACGCCGTGGTGCCCGGCGTCCGGCCGATTCCCGGCCCGACCGCGATGATGTCGGACGGCAGTTCAAGGACCCGGTCGACCGCCGGAAAATCAATCGTTCCATCCGGCGTCTCGTCGAGTGCCTCGGTCATGTACTCAGGCGCCATCGCCGCCACGATCGGCAGGCACGAGCGCGGCGTCGCGATGGTGACCAGCCCCGCGCCCGACCGCAGCGCGCCGAGCGCCGCGAGGTGCGCCGCGCCGGTCTTCCCCGCCGAACCCGCGACGACGAGCACGCGGCCGAAGTCGCCCTTGTGAGCGTCCCGCGCGCGGGCCTGCACGAGCTCCCGCACGTGGTCCCGCGTCAACAGCGCCAGATACGGTCCGTCCAGATCCTCGATGACCGGCAGCGGGATGCCGATGTCGGCGATCACCAGATCGCCCGCGCGCGACTCGGCCGGGGGCAGCACGAGCGGGATCTTCGGCGCGCCCAGCGTCACCGTGATGGTCGCGTCGATCGACTGGCCGGGAATACGGTGCGTGTCGGCCGAGAGTCCCGTCGGCAGGTCGATGGCGACGACGGGAATCCCGGCGCCGCTGATGTCGGCGACGACCGTCTCGAGCAGACCGCTCAGCGCCGCGTGAAGACCGGTCCCGAAGATCGCGTCGACGATGAGATCGCTGCGGGAAATCTCCGAGTAGTGCAGCTCCCAGGCCTGCGAGTCGGTGACTTCCACGACCGTGATGCCCAGGCGCCCCAGGATCTCGAGATTGATGCGCGCGTCGCCGCGCACGTTGGCCACCTGGCCGAGCAGGAAGACCGAGCAGAGGACGTCGCGCTGCGCGAGCGTGCGCGCCACGACGAAGCCGTCGCCGCCGTTGTTGCCGGGGCCGCAGAGGACGGCGACCTGGCGCGTCGCGAGATCCTCGAAGGCGGCCTCCATCGCCGCCACGACCTGGCGGCCCGCGTTCTCCATCAGGACGATCGACGGCACGCCGATCTCCTCGATCGTACGGCGGTCGGCCTCGCGCATCTGCGCGGCGTTCAGAACTCGCATGCGATTCGGAGTCTAGCACAACACGCCGGCGCTGGCAGGCGCCGGGCCTCTCTCAGCGCCCGGTGCGAATACGCTAAGATGTGGCGGAAGGAGGGCGTGCCTCTGACCCGCAACGTCCCCGGCCTGATCGCGCGGAGCGACGTCGAATTCGTCGTCGTGTTCAACCCGGAGACCCCCGATCGGACGGCGGCGATCGAGGGACGCGGCCCGTCTCCGCTCCCCTGGCTGAGCGAGTCGGCGCGGCTCCTGCAGCAGATGGGCGCCTCGCATCTGGCCTATCCCTGCAACACGGCGCACTACTTCATCCACCGCGCCACGGCCGCCGAACTGCCGCTCGCGGTGCCGCTCGTCGACATGATTGGCGAGACCGTGCGCGCCGTGACCGGCGCCGGGCGCCGCCACGTGGGCTTGCTCGCGACGACCGGCACGGTTCGCACGGGACTCTATCAGGATGCGCTCGCGGCGAAAGGGCTCGACGTGGTGCTGCCGGAACGCCGCGTGCCGGGAGCGGCCTCGCACGAGATCGATGCGAACGGTCGCGTGCTCGCCGAGGTCTATGACCGTTTTGGTGTCCGGGCCGGGGAACCTCTCGCTGCGCCACAACTCGGCGCGCTCCTGGATCACCTGATCGCGCTTCTTGGCGAGCAGGACGGTCTCGTGATGGAAACCATTCTCGGCGCGCACGGCGTCAAGGCCGGATTCACCGCGGGAGTGGCGCGGCAACTCGCCGAACGCGCCGCCAGGCGCCTGGTCGAGCGCGGCGCCGAGGCGATCGTGCTCGGCTGCACCGAGCTGCCGCTCGTCCTGACCGCGCGCGAAGCCCGGTTCGCCGGCCGTGCCGCCGCGCTCGTCGACCCGACGCGCCTGGTGGCCGACCGCCTGCGTGGCATGGCCGGCAGTCACGGCATCGCGGGCGGCCTCGGACCGGAAGCCACCATCGACATTCTGGAGAAGATGGACGCGCCCGCGGACTTCACGGGGCTTCAGCGCGACATCCTGCGCGCCACGGTCGAACAACTTGGGGCGCGGCGCGATCAGGATCACCTCAAGATGTTCGCCATCGCGACGCGCGATCCGCTGGACGCCGCGAAGCGCCTGGCCGCGGCCGGCGCCGGCTTCCTGGTCCTGAGCGACAGTGCGGCCTCGGCCGCTTCACGCGTGAGTGCCGCCAGCGGCCTTCTCGCGCTCGCCGGGCGGGCCGGACACCGTCTTGGGCCCGATGTCGTCCGCCACGCCACCTCGAGCCCGGCGCACACGTGAGTTTCACCAAGGAGTCCCCTCGCATGGCTGCCGTCGTCAACGTGAATGGCCAGATCGTCAGCGAGACGAACGCCTTCATCTCGGTGTTCGACCATGGGTTTCTGTACGGTGAAGGCGTGTACGAGGTCCTCCGCACCTATCACGCGGAGCCGTTTCTGCTGGATCGGCACCTGCGCCGCCTCCGCCGCTCCGCCGAAGCGATCAGCCTCGAACCACCGCTCACCGAAGGGCAGGTCGGCGCGCGCATCCGCGAGACCATCCGAGCGCTCCCGATCGCGGGCGACGAGCCAGCCGAGTATTACATCCGCGTGATCCTGACGCGCGGTGTCGGCGATTTCGGCTACGACCCGAACATCTGTCCCACCCCGACGCTCCTCGTCATCGTCAAGGCGCTCACCGGCCCGCCGGCGTGGTATTTCGAACACGGCGTGAAGCTCGCGCTCGTGTCGATCGTGCGCAATCATCCGGGCGCGGTGAACCCGCTCATCAAGTCGAACAACCTGCTCAATAACGCCTTGGCGATGCAGGAGGCGCTCAAGAAGGGCGCGTCGGAAGGCCTGATGAAGAACTATCGGAGCGAGATCGCCGAGTGCTCCCAGTCGAACATCTTCATCGTCACGCGCGGCAAGGTCGTGACGCCGCCGCTCGACGCCGGGCTGCTCGCGGGGATTACGCGTGAGTTCCTGCTCGAACTGGCGCCCACGACCGGCGTGCCGATCGAAGAACGCTCGGTCACGGAAGACGACCTCTACCACGCGGACGAGGCGTTCATCACCGGGACGACATTCGAGGTGACACCAGTCGTGCAGGTGGACGATCGTGTGATCGGCAACGGCGCGCCAGGTCCGGTGGCGAGGCGGTTGCTCGAGGCGTATCGGAAGAGGGCGATCGAACTAACGAGTCGACAGTCGTAGCGGCCCGGCCTGCGCTACATGGCGGAATCGTTCGTAGGGGCCGACC
>CAYHSN010000113.1:0-9072 GCA_964359235.1 uncultured Vicinamibacterales bacterium
CCCCCCCCGGGGGGGGGGGCCGGGCCCCCCCCCGATTCTAGTAGAACAAACGCGCTGCGACAGATTCTTGTCAGAAAGACAAGTTTTCAGGCGTTTGTTCTACAGAGACTGGAGTGCGTCAAGGCGATCTCCGTGTTGACGCGTGACCGCGCACAGCAGGCTCACGCCGGGATCGGTCACGTCCTCCAGCGAGCCCTCGACCGCCATGAGACCAGTGCCGGTGACGAGGATGAGCCTGTCGTACCCGTGCTGGCGCACGAATCCCGCCAGGTCCTGCAGCGCGTAACCATGATCGCGCGCCCAAGGCGTGAAGGCTTCGAGCACCAGGAGCGGATGCAGTCGCGCGAGAGCGCCCGCCATGCCTTTCAGAACGGGCAATTCTGCCCCCTCGACGTCGCACTTGAGCAGGTCGATCCGCGACAGGCCGGACCTGAATACGTAGTCATCCAGCGTCACCGTCTCCACTCGTTGCGAGGCCGGCGCCCCGGGACGAGTCCAGGATCCGTGGTGATGCGGCGTGAGCGAGGCCTGCGCCGGGTCGAGTGGAGGGATCCACATCTCGGCGCCGCCGGCGCGATTGCTGCAGGCGACCGGGTTCAAGACGACGTTGTCGTATCGCGCGCCGCCCAGGACATTCTGTTGGAGCGCTTCGAAGTTCTGAGCAACCGGCTCGAAGGCGTGCACGCGACCCCTGGCTCCGACAAGGTCCGAGAAGAGCAGCGTGAAGAATCCCCGATTCGCGCCGACGTCGATCACGACGTCCCCACGTCGCACCAGGGCGGCGTAGACCCGCCGCTCGTAATCCGACGGTCGCCACCAGGCGAGGGCCCTCGCATACAAGCCGGGTACGGCCATCAGCCAGCCCTGCATGGTTCGTCGGAGGACTTCTGGTACCATGACCGCACGTTAGCACAGACGGTGACCCGGCAGACCCGGACTCGCCGCCCGACTCGATGTCACTGAAGCGAGTTCTCTTCGAGCGCGCGCTGGACGTTCTCGCCCTGGGGATCTCGCGGCCTTCGCCGCTTCCCGAGGAGCCTCGATCCATCTTCGTGCTGCGCAACAACGACATCGGTGACGTTCTGGTGATCACGCCGCTCTTCGAGGCGCTGCGGCGAAGATTCCCGGCCGCGCGTCTTGTGGCCGGCGTGGGCGAATGGAACGTGCCGGTGCTCGAGCGCAACCCGTACCTCTCCGGATGCCTCGTGATGAACGCTCCGTGGCACAACAAGTACACCCCGCCGGTTGGATCGTGGGGGGCGCTGCGCTACATCTGGACCTCCCACGAGGTCCAGACGCTGGCAGGAGAGCGTTTCGAGGTTGGCATCGACGTGCTCGGAAGTCCATGGGGATCGCTGCTCTTCATGCGCGCGGGGATTCGCTGCCGACTGGGCGTGCGTGGATACGCGGGCGGACACACCGTCACGAGCGCCTGGGTCGACTACGACGATCGCACGCACCTGAGCCAGGCCGCTCTCAGGTTCGCCGAGATGCTCGGCGCGACGGAGCTGCCGCATGCCGCTCCCCAGATCTTCCTGACGGCGACCGAAACGGCCGCGGGCGCGCAACGCTGGTCGGTCGCACCAAGCCGCCCCGGCGCGCCTCCCCGGCGCATCCTGCTGGCGCCCGGCGCGGGGCTGCCGGAGAAGCGATGGCCGGCCGAGCGCTTCATGGAACTGGCGCGCCTCATGCGCGCGCGTCCGGAGGTGGAGGTCCTGGTTGTCGGCGGAAAGAGCGAGCGTGCGCTTGCTGAGGAACTCGCGATGGCTGCGCCGAACATCCGCACGCTGGCCGGCGAACTCGACTTGCGGCAGGTGTTCGCGGCCGTCGCGAGCGCGGACGCTGTCGTGACGAACGGCAGCTTCGTCATGCACGTCGCAGCGGCGTTCGGCGTGCGGGCCCTGATCGTGCTGGGCCCGCAATTCCAGTCAGCAGCGCTCCATGAACTTCAGTGGGGCTACCCTGAGACCCAGCGCACCTTCGGTCGTGCCGATCCCCACGGCGACCTGGCATCGGCGCGTGAGGTGTTCGCGGCGCTCACGCAGACGCCATGAGCCTGGAAGCCCGGCGCCTATTCGATCGGATCCGCCCTGGAGACAAACAAGAGGTGGGGACTGCGCCGCGCCTGGCGCACGAACAGGTACCGTTCGGCGAAGCGCGGATCGGCGTGCAGCGCCGCGTCGGCGTTCTCGCTCGTCACCGCGAGCCGCGAGTCCTGCTGTGTTCCCTTCAGGATGACGAAGCGCGGGTTTCGTTGAAGCACGTACTCGACGAACTTCTGCGCGTCCGACGGGCCGAAGTGTGCGTATCCGTCCTTGACGAGCTGCCGGCCGATGTACCGATCGGTCAGACCGAAGGCGTCCAGGATGCGTAGGGGCGCGTAGTAGCCGAACGTGCCGATGTCGCCCACCAGCAGCCAGTCGCCGGGACGCCCGGCGGCGGCGAGCAGTCTCGCCAGCTCCTCGTCACCCCCAAGACGACCTCGGTAGCGAGCGGTCAGACCGGTCGGGTTGAGCATCGACACGACAATCACGACCTGCGCAGCTCGCCAGAACAACCGGGCGCGCGAGCTCGGTGCCGCGCCGAGCACCCATCCATCCAGCGCTCGCAAACCGGCATCCAGCAGGACGGCGATGGCGGGCAAGAGCGGCACCATGAACCGATGAGTGCCCAACCAGGCGAAGCTGTCTCCTCCAATCCAGATCAGGTACAGGCCGACCAGCGCCGTCCAGCTCCCGAGCACGAGGACGCCGCGACGACGGGCAGGGTCCACGAACGCGACGGCGGCAAGGAGAGGGATGCTGGCCCCGCCCGAATCGCTCAGGAATGTCCGGATGTACCGCGTGCCGTTCCACAAGGCGGACGACAGCACCTGTCTCTTGGCGTAGTAGGTGTTCGGCACGATGTCGCCGTAGTACCAGACCGACGCCGCGACGGCGGCAGCGACGGGGAGCGCACAGCAGAGTGCCGCGATCCAGTGCCGTCGCGCCAACTGGCCCCGCGTCCGCCTCAGCTCGCACCCGCCTAGAAACGCGGCCAGCAGCAGTCCTTCCGGGCGCGCCAGGGCGGTGACCGCAGTGCACAGAGCGGCCCACATCAGCATGGAGTCGCGCCGCCAGCTCAGGAGGTACAGCAGGAGACTCGTGTTCGCCAGCAGCGTGAAGAGCGCGGTCTCCATTCCCGAGACCGACCAGTAGGGCAGATCCACGAACGCCAGGAGCAGCAAGGGCGCGAGCGTCACCCGAGTTCGTGCGCCGTCTCTCGCAACCTCTCGGCCGAGCAGCCAGCACACGAACACCACGCCAAGGCCAAGCACGCTGCTGGAGACCTTGGCGGTCTCGACGGCAGGCAAGTGCAAGCGCTCGGCGAGCGTCAGGCCGGCCAGCCAGAGGAAGCTCGTGTAGCCCTGAAGGCGTTCTCCCTCGTTGTAGACGGGTCCCAGCCCGTGCGCCCAGTTGCGCGCATAACGAAGGAATATGTAGGTGTCGTCGGGAAGGAAGCCGAAGAGATACCAGGCGTACGCGAGATAGATCGCGCAGGCCAGCGCCAGGACGAGCAGCGAGCGCGGGGCCGCGGAGGACGCCGTATCGAGACGCGAAAACGGCGAGCGGAATGTCGGCACAGACGTGGCTGAAACGCGCGCGCGTATGCTAGCACATGCGCGCACCCCGCTCAGCGCGACGAGCTCGCGCGAAAGACCACGCGCCCGCCGACGATGGTCAGGCGGATGGATCCGTCGAGAAGCTTCTCGGGCGCGGTCGAACCGAGCACCAGCGGATCGACGTCCATCACGTTCGAAGATCGCCCGGTTTCCGGGCGACCAGCACGTAGTCAAGCGTGTCACCGCGGGGGCCGATGAGCCGGTCCAGGCCGTAGCCGGCCCACTGCACGGGGATCAGCAATGCCGACAGCAGCGTCACGGTCGCCACGGAACGGTCCTTCGCATAGGTCGAGATGATCGTGTCCACGACCCGCTGCGCGAGCGTCGCCCAGAGCCCGCAGGTCGGCTCGATCTCCACCACGTCCAGGCCGCTCCGCTCCGCGAGGCGCCCCAGGCTGTACGGCGTGTAGCGGTAATAGTCGTACGGCTCGCCGTGCGGGCCCCAGGTGAGCGGCGCGGTGAGGACCAGCCGGCCGCCCGGCTTCAGCACGCGAGCGATCTCGCCCAGGACCGACGCCGGCTCTGGCACGTGCTCGATCACTTGTGTGCACAGAACGTGGTCCGCGATGCCCGAGCGGAACGGCAGCCGTTGCGCGTCGCCGCTGACGTCCATCCGTGTGGCCCCCGGGCGGTCGAACGCGACGTAGCGGCCCGCCTTCGGCATGAGCCCGCGGTACGGCTGATACCCGCACCCAAGATCGAGGATCAGGCCGGTCGCGTTCGCCAGGCGAGGCGCGAGCGCCCTGCGCAGCGTGCGGTGGGCGATGAAATGGGGATCGATGACCGGCTGGGCCCGGCGGTGCGCGGCGCGGAGCACAAGACGCAGCGACATGGCCGGAACAGTCGCACGGCCTCGCGAAGCCGTCAAGACGGCACCGCTCCGGCCCTCAGGCGATCCGGAAGAGGACCTTCAGCTCCCGCCGGGCGGCGTCGAACGCGGCCTCGAACCCCTCGAGCGGGTGCACCGCGGCGACGAGCGGCGCAACGTCGATGCGCTTCGCCGCGAGGAGCGCGATCGCCGGCGCGAACGGTCCGCACCGCGATCCGATCAGCCTGATCTCGTCGACGATGACCGGCCAGGGTGTCCAGGCGAGCGCGCCGTGGAACGTCGACTTGAGCACGACGGCGCCGCGAGGCCGCGCGAGCGCGAGCGCCGTCTGAAACCCCTCAGGCTTGCCGGTGACGTCGACGACCAGATCGAACGACTTCGCGCGCGCGGCGATCTCGCTGCCGCGCAGGACATCGAAACCCATTCCGCCCGCGACCGCCAGCTTGGCCTCGTGTTTGCCGGCGATCGTGATCGTCGCGCCCGTCGTGCGCAGCACTTGCGCCGTCACGAGCGCCATCCGGCCGTCGCCGACGATCGCCGTGTGTGTCGACGCGTCGATCTCGACCTGCTCGAGGATTCGGCATGCCGCGGCTACCGGCTCCACGAACACGGCGTGCGTGTCGTCCATCGAGTCCGGCACCGAGTGCAGGTTCTCGGGTGGCAGCGTCAGGAACTCGGCGAAGGCGCCCGATCGGCCACGAATGCCGACGACCGATCGATGCTCGCAGTGTTCCTTGATGCCCAGCTCGCACCACCGGCAGGCGCCGCACCCGACGTTGATCTCGCCCACGACGCGCCGGCCGACCCACGCGGCGGCGCGCGCGGGCGCGCGCTCGACGACCCCGACGAATTCGTGACCGGGGATGCCGCAGAACTCCGCGTAGCCGCGCAGCAATTCGAGGTCCGTGCCGCAGATGCCGGCCGCGAGGACGCGGATGAGGCACTCGTCCGCGTCCGGCACCGGGACCTCGCGGAGCGCCATGACGCCGGGACGGTCGATGATCAGCGCGCGCATGACTCGTCCACGACGAGCGACTCCATGCGCCGAATGCCGCCGCCGATGGGCGGGTGGCGGATCGTTCTGCGGGCGCATCTCACGGTCATGGCGGAGAATCTCTCCGATCGGAACTATCGGCTGCACGGCTCCGGCGCCGACGGCCCGGGGGTCAATCTGCAGGCGCGGCTCCGTTTCGTATTCTGAGCTAACCCATTTATTTGCAAGTCTTTCAGATCGTTCGCCGCCGGCGAGATTCCGGCTGGTCCCATCTCGGCTGTATCGAGAAAGACGCAAGCTCGTATCCCTATTGACACTACCTCCGGCGGGTGCCACGATGATCCCGTCGGCCTCGGACCGAAAAAGAGGCCGGCGGTCCTTGTGTGACTGACGGGGCGGAGCCGTGCAGACCCTCCTCCCGCCCCCTTTCCTTTCCAACACGGAGGCCACCATCGTGCTGTCACCAGGCGTTGTTCCTCCACACGTCGACTCGCCAACAAACGACCGAGCCGAACCGGCGTGGCCGCTTGAGCTCGTGGGCACTTCGCTCCTGGTTCGGCGGGTTCGCGACCAGGTGCGCCGCGCCGCTGACGGATCCGGGCGCGCGATCATCATCGCCGAACCAGGCCTCGACGCCGAGGCCGTCGCCCGCGCCATTCACCGCCATGGGTCGCCGGACGGTGCCCCGTTCGTCGTGGTAGATTGCGCGGAAGCGGCGCCCTCGTCCGTCGAAGGGGCGCTTTTCGGCCGAAAAACCGGGCAGCGGACGCGCCCGTCTGAAGTCCTCGAACGCGTGACCCCGGATTGCGCGCTGCGAGCGGCGACGGGCGGCACGTTGTTTCTGGCGAACGTCACGGATCTGCCCGCCTCGACGCAGGCGCGCCTCGCGCGGGTCGTGCGCGACGGCGAGGTGCGGCTCGCAGGCGCGGCGCAGATCGTCCCGGTCGGCGCGCGGCTGGTCGCCGCCTGCGGGCCGACCATCGACACGGAGGTCGCGCAGGGCGGCTTCCGCGCCGATCTGTACCGGCGGCTCACGGCCGTGCGCGTTGACGTTCCGGCGGTGCGCGCGCGGCCTGAGGACGTTCCGGTCATCGCCCGCCACATGATGGACGCGCTCGCCGTGGCGCGCGGCGGGGCGGCGCGCGCGTTCACGAAAGCGGCGGTCGCGTTGCTCTCGGCGTTGCCCTGGCCGGGCAATCTTCGGGAGCTGGGCGACGTGCTGGCGCGCGTTGCGGCGGCGGCGCCGCCCGGCGCGATTCGCGTCGAGGATGTGCTCGCGCAGGCGGGTTCGGAGTGGCGCGGGACGCCGCCGCCTGGCGGCAGCCTGCGCGAAGCGAAGCGTCAGTTCGAGCGGGAGTACATCGCCGCCGTGCTGCGGCAACACGGTTGGCGGATGGGTGAGGCCGCGCGGGCGCTGGGCATCCAGCGCACGAACCTGTATCGCAAGGCGCGGCAGCTCAACATCCCGCGCGTGAAGGTCACGAGGTAGCCTCATGCCGATACGACAGAGGACCTTCGCGGGACGGCCGCGCCCGGTGTTGGCGCTGGCGCTCGCCGGCGCGCTCGCCGCGGCGGCCCCGGCGCGCGCGCAGCAGGTGCCGCAAGCCCCTCCAGATCTGGCGGACACCGCCCGCATCCGGTTCGGGCCTTTCTACTTCCAGCCGTGGCTGATGATCACCAACGCCGGACTCGACACCAACGTGTTCAACGACTTCGAGGAGCCGAAAGAGGACTACACCTTCACGCTCACGCCGGGTCTCGAGGGCGGCATGCGGGCTGGCGCGGCGCGGCTGAACGTCAGGCTCGTGACCGACTACGTCTGGTATCGGACCTACAAGAGCGAGCAGGCCGTCGACGGTTCGACGCGGCTGCACTTCGAGCTGCGCGGCGCCTGGCTGCGGCCGTTCGTGTCGGCCGAGTGGACGAACACGCGCTCGCGGCCCGGCTACGAGATCGACGCGCGGGCCGAGCGGAACACCCCCAGCTACGAAGGCGGCGCCGACGTGCGGGTCGCGAGCCGCACGTGGATCGTGCTCTCGCTCCGCCAGGCCAAGACGGAGTTCCTGGCGGGTGAGGTCTACCAGGACATCCCGCTCGACCGGGCCCTCAACAACCAGACGCAGACGGCAAACGCCGGTCTGCGAATCGAGGTGAGCCCGCTTACAACCCTGACGATCTCGA
Source organism: uncultured Vicinamibacterales bacterium (assembly GCA_964359235.1). Lineage (GTDB taxonomy): Bacteria > Acidobacteriota > Vicinamibacteria > Vicinamibacterales > JAHECP01 > CAYHSN01. The sequence goes on from CAYHSN010000113.1 coordinate 7,666, forward strand.
CGCAGTTACAGCGCGTGCGGTTTGAGGCGTCGACGTTTCGCGACAACGACAGTTACGCCGTGGTGTCGACGATGAATTTCAGCCCCGGCGCGCTGCTCAGCGGTCGCGCGTCGGTCGGGTACCGTAACCTGCAGGCGAAGACGGTCGGGGTGCCCGACTTCTTGGGCGTGGTGGCCGGCGTCAACCTGTCCTGGGCGATGCTGTCCTCCACGAGGATGGGCTTTGGCGTGGACCGGGACGTGGCATACTCGTTCGAGGACGTCTATCCGTACTACCTGCAGAACGGTGTGAACGTCTCGATCACGCAGCGGCTCGTCGGGTCGCTGGAAGCGGCCGTGCAAGGCCGGCGAGCCTGGCTGGACTACCGGATCCTCGAGAACGCCGCGCCCCGGCGCAGGGACCAGGTGACGTCCTACGGTGGCGGCATCGGCTACCGGTTTGGCAGCGTCGTGCGTCTGGGACTCGATGTGGAGCAGATCGAACGGCGTTCGGATCTCCCCGAGCGTGATTACCGCGGCCTGCGGGTGTTCGGCTCGCTGCGCTACGGACAGTAATCAGCCATGCGCACACACATCCTTCTCCGCATGTTCCTCACAGCCATCGGCCTGGGGATCGTCGGGGGCGCCGCGGCGCAGCCGGCCGCGGTGGTGACCGACTACATCATCGGGCCGCAGGACGTCCTCTCCATCACCGTGTTCAACGAGCCCGCGCTGTCGGGCCGGTTCACCGTCGAGAGCGACGGCAGCGTCAACTACCCGCTCGTCGGTCGCGTGCCGGTGGCGGGCAAGACCCTGCGCGCGCTCCAGGAGGACCTGACCAAGCGTTTGAGCGCGGGCCTTCTGGTGAACCCGCAGGTCACGATCCTCGTCGAGCAATACCGCAGTCAGAGCATCTTCGTGGTCGGGGAGGTGCGGCAGCCGGGCAAGCACACCATCTCAGGCAACATGTCGCTGCTCGAGGCGCTCTCGCAGGCCGGCGGCACGACGACGACGGCCGGGACCGAGGTGATCGTGCGGCGGCCGAAGGATCCGAGTTCGACCGCCGGGCCGGTGGACCCGTCCGACGACAGCCGCTCCGATATCGTCGCGCGCGTCAACCTCGAGGATCTCCAGAGCGGGCGCGCCGCCAACGTGACGATTCAGGATGGCGACACGATCTTTGTGCCAAAGGCGGAACTGTTCTTCGTGACGGGCCACGTGCGCAACCCGAGCTCCTACGTGTGGGAGAAGGGGATGACGGTGCAGAAGGCGATCTCGCTCGCCGGCGGCATCACCGAGCGCGGCGCCCGCGGGCGCATCAAAATCATTCGCATTGTCAACGGCGAGCGCAAGGAGATCAAGGTCAAGTCGATGACCGATCTCGTCCTGCCCAACGACACCATCGAGGTGCCGCAGCGGTACTTCTAGA
>CAYHSN010000114.1:0-3068 GCA_964359235.1 uncultured Vicinamibacterales bacterium
CGTGCCCCCTCGAGTTCCGACCGGTCGTTCATCTGTTCACGCTCGCGCTGACGAGTCAGTCCTTGATCGTGTCGAAGGTCACGGTCGTCCGCTGCCCGGCCTCAACCACCACGTTCTTCGTGCTCCCTGATCCGTCCGGACATTGGAGCGCCACTCGATGAGGCCCCGCCACAATCGCCTGCCGCGGGATCGGCGGGAATCCAACCTCCTGGTCATCGATTTTCACCGTGCACGTCTCGATCGCCGCAAACACGGCCAGCGTCCCGAGGCTTGGCGCGGCAAGCTGCTGTCGCCGTCCCGACTGCGGTGTCACCGTGATGGCGCGGTCCAGGAAGTACTGCGCGCTCCGTAGCCTCAACGTGGTCGGTCGAGCCGGCAGCGTGAGCTCGTGACCGGAGGACGGACCCGACAGGACTCGCGCGCCCTCGAGCACCTCGAATGAGTACTCGCCGGCCAGCTCGACGACGCCGGGCGCCGCTGGCGGTTCCGGGACGAGAGAGATCGTGCGCGTACCCGCGCTCAGGTCCGCCGCGGTGAGCTGGACCTCGGTCGCCTGATAGCCGGCGCGTGTCAGCCGCAACGTCTGCGGCAGGTCGTCTTCGATGGTCACCTCCGCGGGCGTGACCAGTCCCGTGTCCCGACCGTCGAGAAGGACCCGTGCGCCAGGAGGCACGGACACGATCGTCACCGTCGACGGCGGTCGAACATCCGGCGCGGCTGCCTGCGATCCGGGCACCGTCTTCTCGGCGCTCGGGGCTCGGGGCTCGGCGCTCGTCGTCTGCGGCGCCGGAGTCGGAGCAGTGGGGCGGAGACTCACCCACAGACCTGCGAGGGCGAGGCCAACGACCGCCAGCGCGCTGACGGCCACGACGAGAACACCCCAGCGCGGATGTACCGGGAGCTGGCGTCTGCCGGCCACGACCGCCGAGACCTCCTCTCCCCTGCGGAAGTCGACGTCCAGCGCCGGGCTGGGCGCAGTCGCGGGTCTCGCCAGCAACACCGTGGTCGGCGAGTCGCCCGGCGTACGGCTCCCGGTCCCGCGGGGCAACGTCACCTCGGCCGCCGCCGTGAGTGCAGCCACCGGCGATTCGTACGTGGCAAGCGTGGCGGGACTCGCGGTATTCATGAGGCGCACGATCTGCAGGTCGGCAGCGAGCTCGCTCGCCCGCGCGTAGCGCCGGTCCGGATCTTTCTCGAGGGCCCGCGTGACAATGTCGGCCAGGAGCGACGGCAGGTCGGGGACCAGACTGTGAAGGGGAGGTGGGCTTTCGTTCAGGATCCGGTACACGACGGCCGTCGGGGAGTCGCCGGCGAACGGCTTATGGCCCGTCAGCAGTTCGTAGAGCAGCACGCCGGTGGAGAACAGGTCGGCTCGACCGTCGACCATGGCGTCGCTCAGCAGCTCCGGCGCCATGTAGCTGGGGCTGCCGAGGCGCTGTCCTTGAGAGGTCGTGCCTGTCCTCGCGATCTTCGCAATCCCGAAGTCCAGGATCTTGGCCGTCCCGTCCTCGATCACGCGAACGTTGCTCGGCTTGATGTCTCGATGGACGATCCCCCGCTCGTGCGCAAAACCGAGGCCGGCACAAAGCTGGATGACGATGTCGAGCTTTTCGTCGAGGCTGAGCGGGGGCTCCCGGCGCGCCAGCTCTTCGAGATCGTGGCCGCCGAGAAACTCCATGGCGATGTAAGGCGAGCCTTCGCACTCGCCGAACTCGTGGATCGTCACGACGTTCCGGTGCTGGAGTTTCGCCACCGCCTTGGCTTCCCGCTCGAAGCGCTCGCGCGCACCTTCTTCCGACTCCAGGTCGACGAGCATCATCTTGATGGCCACGTCGCGGTCGAGCGCGGGATCGTGCGCGCGATAGAGAACGCCCATGCCTCCCTGCCCGACTCGGGCCAGGATCTCGTAGCGGCCGATGTGCCGAGGCAGCGCGTGCATGGGAATGCGTCAAGCGACGACGGCCAACGCTGATGATAGGTGAGGCGCGCGGGCGCGCCTCGTCACTCGCTGCGCTTCGTCGCGATGGCGAAGCTACGCGCGACCTGCTCGAACACGGGCGCGAAGCGCGCAAACTCCGCCACGGACGAGACGCACATGATCCGGAACAGATCGGCGTTCTTCACCAGTGAGAACTGCCGGATGCGTTCAGCACCTCTCAGGCCGGGCCGCGTGAACTCCACGATCACCACGGCCGGCATGTCGGCTCGCATGGGCCAGGCTTTGAGCTGGTCCGACTTCGGCTGCCGCTCGCGGATGAGATCGCTTTCGATCTGCACGATGAGGTCGTAATCCCGCTCGGCGTCGAGCGGCTGATTCAGCCGGAAGTACTCGACCTGGATGCTGGCCTTCCCGCTCTTCTCGAACAGGGTCAGGAGCGTGGCGCCTACGCCGAACAGGGCCTGCCAGCTCTTCGGATGCTGCAGCGAGAACCGCTCATACGGGTCGCGGTACGGCTGCAGATCGCGTTGCGCGGCCACCGGCGCAATCAGGATGATGAGGACGACCGCGAGCACGAGGGCACAACGCCTCCGTGCGACCGCATGCTTCATCGCGCTCATGATTGTTTGATCCCCTGGAGCTTGTCCAGCCGCTGCTGCGCCTCAACGCGCATCGGGTCGTCTTCGGGCAGAAGCTCGACCACCTTCCGGTAGAGTGCAATCGCGGCCTGCACGCGCCCGAAGGCGTCTTCGACCCGCGCGCGCCGCATGATCGTCTCGGCCTCGCTCCGCATGCGAGCCCGGAGCGCCGTGATAGCCTGGCCCGGCCGGTCGAATTCGGAATCGAGCCGCTCGGCGCGCTGGTAACTGGCGAGCGCGCCGGGGAGGTTCCCTTCGTGCTCGAGCCGGGCGCCTTCCTCGAAAGCCGCCTCGGCCCGACGGCGAATCTCCGCACGAACCTCCGCCCGCGCGCGGGCCACGAGGTCGGCGGCCTCCCCGAAGCCCGGCTCCTCGGCGAGGAGCGCCGAGAGGATCTCGATCGCTTGCGCTGGTTCACCCCGCTCGAGCGCATCGCGCCCCTGGTTGTAGCGTTCGGTCAGCGCGCGCGATCGCTGCTGCCAGGCGCGCGT
>CAYHSN010000114.1:3168-9018 GCA_964359235.1 uncultured Vicinamibacterales bacterium
GCCCCTGGTTGTAGCGTTCGGTCAGCGCGCGCGATCGCTGCTGCCAGGCGCGCGTTGATTCGCCCGGCTTGCGGGTCGCCGGAATGAAGTCCTGCGCCGCTGCAGCCGGCGGGCGCGCCCCAGCCGGTGCGGGCGCCGCCAGAGCAGGCTCCCCGGCCGCTGGCGCGGCTGGCGTCGCTGGCAGGCTCGCGCCGGGTTGGGCAGGAGATCCCGCGGCGAGCGCGTCAGGCGCGGCCGGTGCGGGCGAGGCGGGTTGCGCGCCAGGCGGCATCGGGGTCGGCGCCTCGGACGAGGGTTGCGGAGTCTCCGGCGTCACGGCCGCAGTCGGCGCCGAGGTTGTCCCGGCCTGCGACGCCGGCCGCGTCCACATCCGAACGACAACCAAGGCTACCACCGCCACACTGAGGATCACGGCAGCGGCAATCACCGCGACTCTCGCGCGCGTGCCGATGCCGCGGATCTTTGGAACCGCAGGCGCCGCCGGCATCGTCGGGGGCGTGGGCGGCGTCTTCGGGCGCTCTTCAGGCACCATGTCGGTCCGCGGGCGCGTGTCAGGGATGGCGGCCGCTTCGGGTCGCGCCGTCGCGGCTTCTCTCGGTCGCGGCGCCACGATGGTCGTGTCCGAGGCGCTCACGTCGGCCGGCTGCGGTGCCGTTGTGGTGATCGGTTCGGGAAAGAGCCGGTACGGGCCGATCGCGACGACCACGCCGGGCGCGAGTGTCACGCGAGAAAGTCGTTGCCCTTCCACCCACAGGCCGTTCTGGCTCTGCTGGTCGACGAGCACCGCCTGGCCGGCTTCCAGCGTGAGGATGGCGTGGACGCGCGACACGGCGGGATCGTCGAGCACGATATCGCACTGTTTGGACCGGCCGATCTTGAGCGGCCGGTCGGTCGGCGTCGCGACGCCGACCTCCGCTTCACTGCGCCGGATCGACACGCGAAGCGCTGTGGTCATGAATTCCTCGAGATCACGGCGCCCACCCAGCGCCGCAACCCGCTCATCCACTTAGCCACGACGGCCGGCAGCCGTGACCGACCACCGTCCGCCCATAAGGCTACCGTGTCGGCTTCGCTCGGGTCGTCAACCGGCGGCCCGGGGAGAGCGACCGTCTCTGCTGTGTCGGTGTTCTGTTGATCGCTCAGCGCGCGCACGCGCGCGCGCAGCTCCTGCGCCTCCGTGTTGGCAGGGTGGATCGCCATCGCGTTCTCTGCCGCCCAGGCAGCACGTTCGTCGTCACCCTGCGCCAGCGCAGCGCGAGCGAGGCGCAGGAGAGGACGCGCGGCGCGTGCCGGCGCGTCTTCACAGCGTTCGCGCACGCGGCGCTCGATCCGCTCACGCCAGGTCCGACGCGCGCGGGTGACGGTGTCGACGGCTCTCGACGTGTCTTGGAGGTGAGCCGGCGTGATGGCCGCCGGCTCCGGCGCAGGTGCCGCGAGGGCGTCCCGCACGCACCCGGCAGCCGCCTGTTCCTGAGCGGCCTGGAGTCCGGTCAGCGCGTCGCGCCAGCTCGCCACAACGGCGCCCAGGCGGTCGTACTGCTCGTCGAGCTGCGCTCTCAGCTCCAACAACCGGGCGCGGCGGAAGGGTACCAGTCGAAGCACCTCGCTGCCGACCTCCTGAAAGAGCGGCAGCTCGTGCAGCGCGGGCGCGATCGCCACCTCTTCTGAAACGACCGGGATCCCGAGTTGCTCGGCCAGGGCGCGGTGATCCGCCAACAGCGCTTCGACCTCACGACAGCGATCGCAGGTCTTGGACGCCAGCGCGCGCGTCTCCTGCTCGAACTTCTGTGCACACCGCGCCAGGTCGACCAGCAGCTCCTCCATCCGTTGATAGCGCCGCGCCGGGTCCTTCTCCAGCGCCCGGCGAATGATCCGCGCAAGCTCGGGCGACGCCTCGGCTTCGGTGGGCGGCGGGGGATCCTCGGTCACCACCTTGTGGAGGAGCATCGGCAGCGTCTTGGCGACGAACGGCTTCCGACCCAACACGACCTGGTAGAACACCACGCCTGCCGAGAAGATATCGGATCGTTGATCGACGGTCTTGCCCTGAACCTGCTCGGGCGACATATAGTCGGGCGTTCCCACGATCAGGCCACTGCGCGTCAGGTTCGACGAGGCGATCCGCGCCACACCGAAATCGAGGATCTTCACCTGGCCTTCGGTCGTGATGAAGATGTTCCCCGGCTTGACGTCCCGGTGGACGATGGCGCGCGAGTGTGCGAACGCCAGCCCCTCGCAGACGCGCATCATGATATCGAGCCGCTGCTCCACGGGCAGGTCCCGCTCGCGCGCGAGCAGGCTGTTCAGGCTCTCGCCGTGGAGCAGCTCCATCACGATAAACGCGCGGCCGTTCTCCTCCCCGAAGTCGTAGATGGTGACGATGTTGCGGTGTGAAAGCTGCCCGGCCGAGCGCGCTTCACGGAAGAAGCGCTCGCGTGTCTCCGCCATCTCTTCCAGGTCGCTGATCAGCATCTTGACCGCGACCTGGCGCCCGAGCACGGTGTCACGCCCCCGGTACACCACGCCCATGCCACCCTTGCCCAATCGTTCGAGCAGCTCGTAGCGCCCGACACGGCTGGGCTGCGGCGCCGCTTGCTTCGGCGACCCAGCGAGTGGCGCGCGATCTTCGCCCGACATGCTCATGCCCTGTAGTCGACAACCACTGCCGTAATGTTGTCGCGACTGTCACGCTCGAGAGCCAGCTCGACGAGTCGCTCGGCCACAAACACGACGTCCGCACCTGTCCTCAGCACCTCGCCGATCGTGGCATCGTCGACGGCGCCGTGCAGACCGTCGCTGCACAGCAGCAGGATCTCGCCGTCGGCGAGCACGCGCTCCGACGCCTCTATCTCAGTCTGCTCGCGCGCGCCGATCGCATTGGTGAGGACGTGACGCATCGGATGCCGCGCGAGCCCCGCTTCGTCGAGCCCCACCTTCTCGGCCAGGACCGTGGCGACCCACGAGTCGTCGCGCGTGAGCTGCGTCAGCGTGCCGTGCAGAAACGTGTACAGGCGGCTGTCGCCCGCGCTCGAGAAGACAAGCTGCGTTTCCTTGATGAGCGCCGCGACAACTGTTGTGCCCATGCCCGCGTAGGCTTCGCAGCTTTCACTGGCCGCGAACACCTGTCGGTTGGCGAGCTTGATGGCCGTCAGCAACCGGTTGGCGTCGTAGGAGAGCTGCGGATCGAAGCCGTACGGCCAGGTGGCCTCGTTGTCGTCTCGAGTGCGGAGCACGAACGTCCGAATCGTCTCGATCGCAAGATGCGAGGCGACCTCGCCTGCGTTGTGGCCGCCCATGCCGTCAGCGACCATGAAGAGACCCAGGTCGAGCTCACAGATCAACGCATCCTCGTTGGTCTTGCGAACGCGCCCGGCGTGGCTGATGCCGTGAGCCCGTAGCATAGCGGTAGTCGGCGCCTCGAGTGGAGGTCAGTGAACCGCCCTGGCGCTGGAAGAGAACGGCCTACGGACGCGCTGTGCCATGTTACCACTGGCGGTGAATCGGGTGTTCACACGACGGCAATGGTCATACCAGCGAGTCTTCAAGGGCACTCGCGTGGAGTGCCGGCTTTTCGCGTTGCCCCCATTTGTTGGGGCCACCCAAGGATACGGCGCTACATGGCCGCTTTACTTGCCGGTATCACAGGCATAGAATCGGGACCGCGTAATCGCCGAGAGTGTTGCGATGAGCACCTGCCCGAAGTGCGGAACCCACTACGCTGCCACGGTCCGGTTCTGTACGCGCGACGGCGCCGTTCTCGAAGACGAGGCGTCAGTCGAAGAGCAACAGATCGGCCGGACTCTCGAGGGCAAGTACCGGCTTGACGCCTTTCTGAGCGGCGGCGGCATGGGCGCCGTCTACCGAGCCACGCATGTGATGCTCGGCAAGGCCGTCGCGGTGAAGCTCATCAAGCCCGAGCTCGTGACCTCCCCGGAGATCGCCCGGCGCTTCCAGCGCGAGGCGCGTGCCGCGACACACCTCAGCCACCCGAACATCGTTGCTGTCCACGATCTGGGCCAGACCGAGGACGGGACGCTCTATATCGCGATGGAGCTCGTGCACGGGCCGAGCCTGAAGGAGGTCATCCGAACGACCGGACCGCTCGAGCCGAGGCGGATCGTCCACATCCTTCGCCAGGTGGCGAGCGCGCTGGAGCTGGCGCACCGCAACAACATCGTTCATCGCGACCTCAAGCCGCACAACATCATGCTTGCCAGGGACAACGACGGCAATGAGGTGGCGAAGCTGCTCGACTTCGGCATCGCGAAGACGTTTGACGATGCGGCCACGCAACTGACGAAGACGGGCTTCGCGCTGGGGACCCCGCAATACATGTCGCCGGAGCAGGCGCTCGGCAAGGACGTGGACGGACGAAGCGATCTCTACTCGCTCGGCATCATCCTCTATGAGATGCTCGTCGGCCAGGTCCCCTTCACCGATCCGTCCACGCCCGCCGTCCTCATCAAACACGTGAACGAGCCGGCGCCGCCGCCGTCTGGCCGGAGACCGGACCTCGCCATCCCGCCGGGCCTGGAGGCCATGGCCCTCCGGTGCCTGGAGAAGGACCCGGCCAAGCGATTCCAGACGGCCGAGGAGTTCGCCGCCGCTCTCGACGGCGTCCTCGAGTCGCCTGGCGTGTCAGTGACGGCGGATGCGCCAACGGTCGTGCTGCCGAAGCCGACTGCCGCCGGACGGGAGACGGCGGCCGCCGTCGATCGGGGCGCGGAGCACGGCGCGCCGGCCGTGTCGGCTCCGCAGCCGATGGCGCCCGTGCCACTCCCGACGGTTCCCACACAAGCCGCGCCGCCGGTCGAGGCGCCGGCCCAGAAGACGGCTCAGGAACAGGCGCCGGCCGCACCTGGGACCAGGCCTACGGTCAAGACAACCGCGGGTGAGCTTCAGCCCGAGACCGCGCCGGCGCTCGCGGCGAGGTCCACGCGACGCCGATCGGTAGCGGTGTTGATCGCGGCCGCGGCCGTGGTTCTCCTCATCGCCGGCATCGCCGGCATCGTCGCCATTCGTCTGAGCTTCTTCGGTGTGCCGCCGCAAGAGGGAAGTCAGGCCAGTCCGGAGAAGACCGGTGGCGCGGAGGAAGCGCCAGTTGCCGCGCCCGCGATGGCCGGACCGGCGCCAGGTGCGCCGCCGCCAGCGTCGGCCGGCGCCCCGCCGGTCGCCCCGAAAGTGGACCCACCACCCGCGACGGGGCGGCCGGCGCCGGCCCCGCCGGTTTCTTCCCGTAGGGCGGCCGGGGCGCCGGCATCGCCGCCGGGCGGGGGTCGCCAGGCGGCGCCATCGCCTGCGCCGCGTACGCCGGAGCCCGCTTTGTCCCCGCCTCTTCCCGAGAACCCGCCCGTGCTCTTCCGCTGCGCGGGCGCTCCTGAGATCTGCAGCGCCCTGCGCGCCGCGTTCGACCAGGCGCTCGAAAAGGACGGCCTTCTCAGTGTCCGCAGCGCGGAACGCGCGGAGATCGTACTCGAGGCGATCGTCGCGGTCCTCGAGGAGCGCGTGGAGCAGCAGTTCGGGACCACGTTCGTCGTGCGCTCGTACTCCGTCGACCTGACGGGCGACGCGGTCCGCTTCGACGAGTCCGTGCCGATGCCGCCGCCGACGACATTCAGCTTCGACGCGCGGTTTGGGCGGGAGCGCGCGATTGAAAACGCGCGCGTCATTGCTGGCTCGGCGGTCGAGCAGGTGCGCGATTTCTGGAAGAAGAAGAAGACGCCGTAAACCGGCCGGCCGCGTTCCTGACGTGGCTTGCGACGGCGCCGTGTGTGAGCGCTTCGACGCAGAACCAGGTCCTGAGCGCCTTGGTCTTCTGCACGTCGTCAACCGGGGTGCGCTGGGCGTGCG
>CAYHSN010000115.1:0-6267 GCA_964359235.1 uncultured Vicinamibacterales bacterium
TTCATCACGCTCATCATCTTCTTCGCGTATTTCTACACCGCCATCATTTTCAATCCGGATGACGTGGCGGAGAACATGCGCAAGTACGGTGGATTCGTGCCGGGCATCCGCCCCGGCAAACGGACCGCCGAGTACATCGACACGATCCTGACGCGGGTCACGCTCGCCGGCGCCCTGTATCTCGCGGCGGTCGCGATCCTGCCGCAGTGGCTGATCAGCGGATTCAAGGTCGCGACGATTCCGTTCATCGGGGACCAGCTCGACGCCCTGCTGCCGCGGTTCATCACCGAGGGCATGGGCGTGACGTTCTACTTCGGCGGCACGTCGCTGCTCATCATCGTGGGCGTGTCGATGGACACCGTGCAGCAGATCGAGTCGCAGCTCATCATGCGGCACTATGACGGGTTCATGAAGAAGACGCGGATTCGGGGCCGGCGCGGCTGACGATGGCGCTGAACCTCATCATGCTGGGTCCGCCCGGCGCCGGGAAGGGAACACAGGCCGAGACGTTCGCGAGAGACCACCGGATTCCGAAGATCTCGACCGGCGACATCCTGCGCGACGCCGTACAGAGCCGGACCGAGCTGGGGCGCGCGGCAAAGGCGCGGATGGACGCCGGCGAGCTCGTGAGCGACGAGGTGATGGTTGGGATCGTGTGGGAGCGGCTGGAGCGGGCCGATGCGCGGCAGGGGTTCGTGCTCGACGGTTTCCCGCGCACCATCGCGCAGGCGGCGTCGCTCGACGAGATCATCGCGGGCCGCGGCCCGCTCATCGTCGTCGACATCGCGGTCCCGGAGGAGATTCTGGTCTGTCGGCTGCTCTTGCGACGCATCTGCGGTCAGTGCGGCGCCAGCGCCGGACCTGAGGACGCCAAGAGCGTGTTGTGCGCGCGTTGCGGCGGGCGGCTCGTGCAGCGCAGCGACGACAACGACACGGTGGTCCGGGCGCGGCTCCGGACCTACGCGCGCCAGACGCAGCCGCTCGTCGAGTTCTACCGGGATCGGCCGACGTTCCGGTCCGTCGATGGGAATCAGCCGCTCGCGGTCGTGACGGCGACGATCCGGGCCGCGGTCGCGTCGGTGATGGCGGGCCGTGGCGCGTGAGCGAGAGATGCAGTGAACGCGCGGGCGCGGCGCGGGGCGTGGGGCGACGGATGGATTGTCGATTGACGATTGCCGATTGACGATTCCTGGAAACAAACTGACGCGGCTCGCTTCTTTTCAAGAATGAGGTTGACCGGCGTCAGGTTCCAGAAATCGACAATCGACAATCAGCAATCGTCAATGAGAAAGGCGGGGTGCACCCCTCGGCAAGCTCGGGGTGCCCTGAGCCTGTCGAAGGGCAGGGGGCCCCGCCAAATATGAGCGAAGAGCGCTGGTCGTGATTGTCTGCAGGTCGCCTGCCGAGCTCGACCGGATGGCCGCGCCCAACGCGCTGGTGGCGCGCATCCTCGCCGAACTCGCCGGCACGGCGGCCGCCGGCGTGACGACGCGGGGTCTGGACGCGCTGGCCGAGCGGCGGATTCGTGAAGCGGGCGCCGTGCCCGCGTTCAAGGGCTATCGCGGGTATCCCGCGACGTTGTGCACCTCGGTGAACGAACAGGTCGTGCACGGCATCCCGTCCGACCGGAAGCTCGTCGAGGGCGACATCCTGTCGCTCGACATGGGCGTCCTGATGGACGGGTTCTACGGCGACGCGGCGCTGACGGTGGGCATCGGCCGCATCGCGGCCGAGGCCGGGCGGTTGCTGCGCGTCACCCAGGAAGCGCTCGGAGCGGCGATTACGCAGGTTCGCGTCGGCGCGCGGCTCTCGGACATCGGCCACGCCGTGCAGCGGCTGGTCGAGGCGAACGGGTTCTCGGTCGTGCGCGAGTTCGTCGGGCACGGCATCGGCGCGGCGCTGCACGAGGAGCCGCAGATCCCGAACTACGGGGAGCCCGGCCGCGGGCCCAGGCTGGCAGAAGGCATGGTGCTTGCGATCGAGCCGATGGTGAACGCGGGTCGTGCGGGCGTGAAGATCCTGTCCGACGGCTGGACGGCCGTCACGAAGGACGGCAGCCTGTCGGCGCACTTCGAGCACACCGTCGCCGTGACGGCGGCGGGGCCGCGCGTTCTGACGACGTGGAACGGCGCGGGCACGGCACGGGCGTAGGCGGCGCGCGCTTGGCGGGGTGCCGGGGGCTCCGCCAAGGTGAGGAGAATCGCGCGCGAGCGGCGCGGGGCGAAGGGGTCCCCGCAGACGGATTGTCGATTGGCGATTGACGACTGACGATTTCAGGAATGAACTGACGCCGAACGGTTTTGTTCTTGAGAAGAGGTCAGCAGGCATCAGGTTCCACAAATCGACAGTCGGCAATCAGCAATTGTCAATGAAGAAGGCGGGGGAGCGAGGCGGGCGCGGCCGGAGCGAACCGGTGGCGGTCGCGGGCACGGTCGTGGAGGCGCTGCCGCGCGGGTTGTACCGCGTGGCGCTTGAGGACCAGCGCCGGGTCATCGCGCACGCGGCGCGCGATCCACGGCGCAACTTTGTCCGCGTGCTCGTGGGCGATCGGGTGCGGGTGGAGCTCTCGCCAGTCGATCGGTCGCGAGGGCGGATCACGCGCCGGCTGCCGTAGGAAACAGGAGGTAGAGGGATCAAGCTATGAAGGTTCGAGCGTCGGTCAAGCGGATTTGCGCCAACTGCAAGGTCATTCGCCGCCGGGGCGTCGTGCGCGTCATCTGCACGAACCCCAAGCACAAGCAGCGGCAGGGATAGGCGCAGCTGTGAGAATGTAGGGATGTGAGAATGTGAGATCACGCGGTCGTCACATCCCAAGATCCTCACATCACAAGATCCTCACATTCCGATTGAGGTACCCATGGCACGTATTGCTGGCATCGATTTGCCGAGAACCAAGCGCATCGAGATCGGGCTGACCTACATCTACGGGATCGGCCGGAAGCGGTCGACCGATATCCTGGGCGCCGCGGGTGTGAGCCCCGACCTCCGGGTGAAGGACCTCTCTGAAGAGGACGTCCGCAAGATCAGCCGCGTGATCGAGGAGCAGGGCGGCGTCGAGGGCGATCTCCGCAAGGAGATCTCGATGAACATCAAGCGGCTGATGGAAATCGGCAGCTTCCGCGGCGGGCGGCACCGGCGCAACCTGCCGGTGCGCGGCCAGCGCACCCGGACGAACGCGCGGACGCGGAAGGGCCCGCGCAAAGGCGCGATCGCGAAGAAGAAGACGGTCTAATGCCGGAGGCCCGAGGCCGGAGGCCGGGGGCCGGGGAAGGAACTGACAATGGCGAAGACGGAACCGCCGGTCGAAGGGGCAACCCCGGAAGCGGGGAAGAAGTCCAAGCGGAAGAAGACGTTCAAGAAGCGCGGTGAGAAGCGGGTCGTGCACCACGGCTACGCGCACATCCAGGCGTCGTTCAACAACACCCTGATCACGATCACCGACACCGACGGCAACGTGGTGGCCTGGTCGAGCGCGGGCGGGATCGGCTTCAAGGGGTCGCGCAAGGGCACGCCGTTCGCGGCCACGCAGGCCGCGATCGCGGCCGCCAACGCGGCCAAAGCGGTCGGCATGCGCAGCGTCGAGGTGCGCGTGAAGGGTCCCGGCGCGGGCCGCGAGTCCGCCATCCGGGCGCTGCAGACCGTCGGGATCGCCGTCAGATCCATTCGTGACGTGACGCCCATCCCGCACAACGGGTGCCGGCCACCGAAGCGGCGAAGGGTGTAGGAATCGAGAATGCAGCGGAAGTGAGAAGTGATAACTGAGAACTGAGAGCTGAGAGCTGAGAAGCAAGGAGTTTCTCCCTTCTCCCTTCTCCCTTCTCACTTCGGAGACGAAAAGCATGGCACGCTATACCGGATCGGTCTGCCGGCTCTGCCGGCGCGAGGGCATGAAGCTCTTCCTCAAGGGGGAGCGCTGCTACACGGAGAAGTGCGCGATCGAGAAGCGCAACCTGCCGCCGGGGCAGCACGGCAAGGCGCGGAAGCCCAAGCTCGTCGGCTACGGCCTGCAGCTGCGCGAGAAGCAGAAGGTCAAGCGCATCTACGGGGTGCTCGAGAACCAGTTCCGCCGTTACTTCGAGGCGGCCGAGCGGCAGCGCGGCATCACCGGCGAGACGCTGCTGCAGTTGCTCGAGCGGCGCTTCGACAACGTCGTCTACCGGCTGGGGCTGGCGACTTCGCGGTCGCAGGCCCGGCAGCTCGTGCGGCACGGGCACTTCCTGGTGAACGGGAAGAAGGTCGACATTCCGTCGTACTCGCTGCGCGCGGGTGACGTCGTCACCGTGCGGGCGACGAGCGCGAAGAACGTGACGATCGAGCACGCGATGGAAGAGGTCAAGGGCCGTGGCATCCCGCAGTGGCTGGGGTTCGACGCCGACAAGATGACCGGACGCGTGGCGTCGCTGCCGACGCGCGAACAGATCAACCTGCCGGTGCAGGAGCAGCTCATCGTGGAGCTGTATTCGAAGTAGCTATCAGCTTTCAGCTATCAGCTTTCAGCTAAGAGCTCGCTGATGGCTGATAGCTGATAGCTGTTGGTGCTAGCCGCCGGCCCGCAGCTTCTCCAGACCTGCGGCGGGAGGCCGGTGGCGAAATGGCAGGTCTGGCGGCGGACGGACCCCAGGGTCCCGATGCCCGAACGAGAAAGGACACAGTCAATGTTGTGGAAAGGTTTCCAGCGGCCCAAGCGGCTGGAGTTCGAGCGCGACACCCTCACGGATCGGTTCGGGCGTTTTTACGCGCAGCCGTTCGAGCGGGGCTTCGGCACGACCATCGGCAACGCGCTGCGGCGCGTGCTCCTGTCCTCGATCGAAGGCGCGGCCATGACCGCCGTCAAGATTGAGGGCGTCCTGCACGAGTTCTCGCCGATCCCGGGCGTCGTCGAGGACGCGACGGACATCATCCTGAACCTCAAGCAGGTCCCGTTGAAAATGCACGTCGATCAGACGAAGACGCTCTACTTGCGGGTCGACAAGCCCGGCGCGGTCAAGGCGCGCGACATCCAGACCGACGCCGACGTGGAGATCCTCGAGCCGGACGCGCATATCGCGACCGTGTCCGAGGGTGGCAAGCTCCTCATGGAGGTGCGCGTCAAGCGCGGCCGGGGCTACGTCGCCGCCGACAAGAACTTCGACGAGGACCTCGGCATCGGCTGGATCCCCATCGATTCGGTGCACTCGCCGGTCAAGAAGGTCAACTACATCGTCGAGGCCGCGCGTCTCGGCCAGACAACCGACTACGACAAGCTGACGATCGACGTGTGGACCAACGGGTCGATCTCGCCGCGCGACGGCGTCTCGCTGGCCGCCAAGCTCGTGCGCGATCACCTCAGCATCTTCGTCAACCTCGAGGATGCCCTCGACCAGCAGCAGGAGCTGCCCGCCCAGCCGCCGCGGATCATCCTGAACGAGCACCTCGACAAGAGCGTCGAGGAACTCGAGCTCTCGGTGAGGTCCTACAACTGTCTGAAGAACGCGAACATCCGGACCATCCGCGAGCTGGTCCAGAAGACCGAGCCGGAGATGCTCAAGACGAAGAACTTCGGCAGAAAGTCTCTGAACGAGATCAAGGAGATTCTGACCAGCATGGGTCTCAGCCTCGGCATGCGGATCGATCAGCCGGCGGCGCAGGCCCAGTCGGAGTAGGGGAACCATGCGTCATCGAGTCGCCCATCGCAAACTGGGGCGGGTCACCGAACACCGGATGGCCATGCTCCGCAACCAGGCGCAGGCGCTCCTGCGGCACGAACGGATTGAAACGACCGTGGCGCGCGCCAAGGAGCTGCGCCCCTTCGTCGAGCAGATCATCACGATCGCCAAGCGCGGCCTGGCGGCCGGCGCCGCGGACGGCCGCGCGCTGCACGCCCGGCGCCTGGTCGGCCGCGACCTCGTCGACAAGGATGTCGTGAGGAAGCTCTTCGACACGATCGCGCCGCGGTTCGCCGAGCGCCCGGGCGGGTACATCCGGATCCTCAGGCTGGGGCACCGCCGGGGCGACAGCGCGGATGTCGCGCAGGTGGAGCTCATCGGCAGCGAGTACAACCCGAAGGCCGCGGCCGCGAAGGCCGAAGGGGCCGCCAAGCCCAAGGGCGTCGGCGGGCGGCTGCGCGCGGCGGCCGAGCGGCTGCGCGGCAAGCGCGAGAAGCCGGCCGAGACCGACGAGGCGAAGGAAGCCAGGGCGGCCAGGGCCGAAGCCTCGAAGGCCAGGGCCGCGAGCGCCTCGAGGTCCAAGGCGGGCAAGCGTGGCAGCGGCAGCAAGAAGATGGGCTAG
>CAYHSN010000115.1:6367-8947 GCA_964359235.1 uncultured Vicinamibacterales bacterium
TCCTCGCCCTTGGCGGCCTTCGCCGCCGCGATGATCTTCGTCTGCTGGTGGCTCGGCACTTCCTCGTAGTGCGAGAACTCCATGCTGTAGGTGCCGCGCCCGCCGGTCACCGAGGTCAGGGTCTGCTCGTAGGTCAGCATCTCCGACATCGGCACCTGCGCGCGGATGACCGTCGACACCCCCCGGGCGTCCATCCCGCCGATTCGCCCGCGCCGGCTGTTCAGGTCGCCCATGAGATCGCCTGCGAAATCGCTCGGCGCGTAGACCTCCACGTCCATCACCGGTTCGAGGATCGTCGGCCGGGCGCGCGTCATCCCGTCCTTGAAGGCGAGTGAGCCCGCCAGCCTGAACGAGAGCTCGTTCGAGTCGACCTGGTGGAACGAGCCGTCGAAGACCGTGACCCTGAAGTCGACGACCGGGTAGCCCGCCAGGTAGCCCCGCAGACGCGCGTCCTGAATGCCTTTCTCGACGGCCGGCACGAACTGGCGGGGGATCGACCCGCCGAAGATGTCGTCGACGAACTCGAAGTCCGCCCCCCGCGGCAGCGGATCCAGCCGGATCTTGCAGTCGCCGAACTGGCCGTGTCCGCCGGTCTGCTTCTTGTGGCGTCCGTGCGCCTCGGTCGAGGCCGTGATGGTTTCGCGGTACGGGATGCGCGGCAGCTTCACGTTGACCTCGACGCCGAAGCGCCGCTTCAGCTTCGCGACGGTCACCTCGATGTGGATCTGGCCCTGGCCCGAGAGCAGCAGCTGCTTGGTCTGCGCGTCGCGCGTGTAGGCAATCGACGGATCCTCTTCCTTGAGCCGCGCCAGCGACGTGCTGATCTTCTCTTCGTCACCGCGGCTCTTCGGCTCGATCGCGTAGGACAGCACCGGGTCCGGGAACTTGATCGGAAGGAGCGCGACCTCGCTCGTCTTGTCGGCCAGCGTGTCGCTCGTGAGCGTGTCCTTCAGCTTCGCGACGGCGCCCAGATCACCCGATTTGATCTCTGGCACGTGCACCTGCTGCTTGCCCTGCAGCAGGAACAGATGGCCGAGCCGCTCCTGCGTGTCGCGCGTGAAGTTGTGGACCGTCGAGTCGGCCTTCAAGGTGCCGGTGACGACGCGGAACAGCGTGATGCGGCCCGCGAACGGATCGGCGACCGTCTTCCACACAAAGGCGCAATACGACGTCGCGTCGGACGGCTGCACCGCGACCTCGTCGCCGGTCTTGACCTGCTTGGCCTTGGTCGGACGCTCGGCGGGCGACGGGCCGTACGACACGACGGCGTCGAGAAACGGCTGGACGCCGATGTTGACCGTTGCCGACGTGCAGAGCACCGGAAACACCCTGCGCGCGAGGACCGCGCGGCGAAGCCCGGCGACGAGCTCGTCCTGCGTCAGCGTGCCGGTTTCGAAGAACTTCTCCATCAGCGCGTCATCCGCCTCGGCGACCATCTCGACGAGCGCCTCGCGCGCGGCCTGGGCCTTGTCCTTCAGGCCGGCGGGGATGTCGCCCTCGGTCGCCTTGCCGCTGCCGTCGCCGGCGAAGGTGACGGCCTTCAGACCGACCAGGTCCACGACGCCCTGGAAGGCCTTCTCCTCGCCGATGGGAATCTGAATCGGGATGATCGCGCGCCCGAAGGCGCCGGTGAGCGACTCGAGCGACCGGTCCAGGCTGGCGCGCTCGCGGTCGAGCCGGTTCAGGACGACGAGGCGCGGCAGTTCGAGCTCGTCGGCCGCGGCCCAGACCTTCTCGGTCGAGACCTCGACGCCCGCCACGGCATCGACGACCACGACGGCGAGATCGACCACTCGTAGCGCGGCGCGCGAATCGCTCAGGAAGTTCGCGACGCCGGGCGTGTCGACGATATTGATCTTGTGCTTGTTCCACTCGGCGAACGCGAGGCTGGATCCGAGGGTGTGCTTGCGGGCGATTTCTTCTTCGTCGTAGTCGGTCACGGTCGTGCCGTCGTCGACATGACCGAGCCGGTTGACCATGCCGGCGTCGAAGAGCGCCGCCGACGTGAGCTGCGTCTTGCCGGCGCCGCTGTGGCCGACCATGGCCACGTTCCTCAATGCTGCCGCCTCGTAGACCTTCATATGGGGTACCCTCCAGTTAGCTGTCAGCTATCAGCTATCAGCTGCAAGCAGGAAATGATACTCAAGTTCGCTGGCCGAACCCAAGGCGATACGAAGAAACCGGCCGAATTCCCGGTCGCCCGTCCGCCCGCACCCTTCGGCGATGTTGGCAGGGATTGAGATTGCAGCACCATACCTTGAGCTTCCGAAAATCCTGCATATCTCCTCCGTCCTGTCTGAGAGCTGAAAGCTGAGGGCTGATAGCTGATAGCTGATAGCTACTCGTACCGCAACGCTTCGATGGGGTCGAGGCGGGCGGCCCGGATGGCCGGGTAGAGGCCGAAGAAGATGCCCACGGAGGCCGAGAAGCCGATGCCGAGGGCGAACGACCACCAGGGCAGCGAGATGGGGAAGCCGGAGGCGAAATGCACGGCCATCCCGATGGCGCTGCCGAGCAGAATCCCCAGCACACCGCCCAGCGAGGTGAGGAACACGGCCTCGGCGAGGAACTGCCAGAGGA
>CAYHSN010000116.1:0-1030 GCA_964359235.1 uncultured Vicinamibacterales bacterium
TATAATCCACCTATTGTCACGCCCTTTCGACGCGGTCCTGGTTGTCGGGTTCGGCGGCCCTCTCGGCCCGGCCGACGTGAGGCCCTTTCTGGTCAACGTGCTCCGCGGCCGACGCGTCCCGCCGGAACGCGTCGAGGAAGTGGCGCGGCACTATGAACTCTTCGGCGGCGTGTCGCCGGTCACCGCCCTGACGAGGCGCCTGGCCGACGGGCTGGCGGCTCGGTTGCGTCGTGACGGTCCGGCGCTGCCGGTCTTCGTCGGGATGCGGAACTGGCACCCGCTCGTCGCTGACACGCTCGACGAGATGGCCCGGGCGGGCATCCGCCGGGCGATCGGGTTCATCACGGCGGCGCAGCGAAGCGACTCGAGTTGCCTGCAGTACAGGGACAGCGTGCGCGACGCGCGGCACGAGTTGCGAAGGCGCGGGCGGCCGGATGTCGAGGTCACCTGGGTGGACGACTGGCACTCCCATCCCGGGTTCATCGAGGCCAACGCACAGCACGTGCGTGACGCCTCTGGGCGCCTGCCGCCATCTTGTCGGCTGGAGGCCCGGCTCGTGTTCACGGCACACAGCATTCCGGTCTCGATGGCCGGCCAGTACCCGTACCGTGAGCACCTGCTGGAGAGCGCGCGCCTCGTGGCCGCGCGGGCCGAGATGCCCGACTGGACGCTCGTGTACCAGAGTCGCAGCGGACCCCCGGACGAGCCGTGGCTCGAACCCGACATCTGTGACTACCTGCGGGCCGAGGGTGCGCGAGGACTCGAGGCGGCCGTCGTGTGCCCGATCGGTTTCGTGAGCGATCACATTGAGGTGCTCTACGATCTCGATCATCAGGCGGCACACGTCGCGCAGGAGGCCGGCATCGTCCTGGCGCGCGCGAGGACGGCTGGTGACAGCCCGCTGTTCCTCGATGCTGTCGCCGACATCGTCCGGCAGACGTACCGCCGGTACGAACGGGGATTGCCGCTGCCGATTGTTCCGCTGGAAGCGTCGTAGCGTCGTAGGGGCCGAGCTTGCCTGCCCTGAGCG
>CAYHSN010000116.1:1040-8878 GCA_964359235.1 uncultured Vicinamibacterales bacterium
CGGCCCCCACGACTGCAGAATGTACGGGCCGCCTTCAGGCGGCCCGCGAAGGAGGCATAGGGTGACAGACGAGAAGCGACCGGAGGCGTCGCGCGGAGCGGAGCGGGGCGTGAGGGGCCCCGCGAGCGACGCGCTTGGCGGGGTGCAGGGATCCCCGCCACGACGAGAGCTCGTCGAGCGCCGTATGAGGTACATTCAGCGGCAACTCGAGCTGGCGGGAGACACCGTCAACGTGCGATTCTCCGGGCTGAAGCCCGTCGGAGCGGGGCCGGCGAACCGGCACGGCATGCCGAAGCTTCCGGTCGGCCAGCGCGAGGTGAACAATTGGCCCGTGCTCGACCTCGGTCATGTGCCGGTCATTCCGCTCGAGCAGTGGCACCTCGAGGTGGCGGGCCTGGTGGAAAATCCTTTGAGGCTGCGCTGGAGCGACTTCACGTCGCTTCCGCAAGTCGAGGACGTCAGCGATTTTCATTGCGTGACGACGTGGAGCCGGTTCGATAATCATTGGAAGGGCGTGCGCTTCAGGACGATCGCGGAACTGGCGGTACCGAAAGAACCAGTCCGCTACGTGCTCTGCACCGCGTACGACGTCGCGCCCGGGCTCGGCGTGCCGTACAGCACCAACCTGCCGCTCGCGCGGGCCATCGAGGATGATGTGCTGCTGGTCCATACGTGGGAGGGCCAGCCGCTGCCGCTCGAACACGGCGGACCGGTCCGGATGATCACGCCGAAGCTCTACGCGTGGAAGGGCGCGAAGTGGATCCGCAAGATCGAGTTCCTTGCGGAAGACCGCAAGGGATTCTGGGAGGAGCGGGGCTACTCGAACACGGCCGAGCCATGGTTCAACGACCGCTACTCGTACTGACACGCTGAGTTGCCGCGAAGGCGGCGTCGATCTCGTCACGGTGGGCGCGCTCGCCGGCGCGCAGTCGCGACAACCAAACGCCTGACCCGTTCGTCCAAACAGCCGGGCGGTGTGTGCCTCGCCACCCGCTATAATCGAGCTTCCACACGTGGGAGGATGTATGCGTTTCTGGCCCGCGGTCGGGTTCACTCTTCTGCTCGCTGGCGCCACCGGTCTGGCCCAGACCCAGGTCATCACGCAAGGCCCGGGGCCGATGCGCCCCGGCGGACCGGCCCGTGACACGCCGCAGGAGAAGACCGGCACCGCGATCGTCAAGGGCAAGGTGGTGGCGGCCGAAAGCGGCTCGCCGCTGCGCCGGGCGCAGGTGCGGCTGTCGTCGCCTGAGATTCGCGGGGGCCGCGTGGCGACCACCGACGGAGACGGGCGCTACGAGTTCCGCGATCTCCCGGCCGGACGCTACACGCTGAACGCGAGCAAGGCCGGGTACGTCGGACTGCAGTACGGCCAGCGCCGTCCCTTCGAACAGGGGAAGCCGATCGAGCTCCTCGACACGCAGGTCGTGCAGGACGCCAGCTTCAGCCTGCCGCGTGGAAGCGCCATCATGGGCCGCATTCTCGACGAGTTCGGCGAGCCGGTGGCGGACGCCTCCGTGCAGGCGATGCACGACCAGTATGCGGGCGGACGCCGGCAGCTCGTGCCGACCGGGCGCGGCGGCCAGACGAACGACCTCGGCCAGTACCGCATCTTCGGTCTGCCGCCCGGTGAGTACTACGTCAGCGGCAGCGTGCGTGAGGCCGCGATGATGAGCCTCGAAATCGGCCTGACCGGCGGCCAGGCCGACACGACGTCGTACGCGCCGACCTATTATCCCGGCACGCAGAGCGTCGGGGACGCGCAGCGGCTGAACGTCGCCGTCGGCCAGGAGGCGTCGAGCGTCGACTTTGCGCTCCTGCCGGTCCGGACGGCGCGCATGTCGGGAATCGCCGTCGATTCCGAGGGCAAACCGCTTCCGGGCGCCATGGTGATGCTCATGCCAAAGGATCTCGAGGGCCTGGGCATTCGTCTAGGGCCGGGCGGCGCGGCGCGCGTGAACAAGGACGGCTCGTTCACGATCTCGAACGTTGCGCCCGGCGACTACGTGTTGCAGGCGCGAAGCGGCGCCATGTTCATGGAGATGTCCAGCGGCGCCGGGGGCGCCATGGTCACCGCCACGGCGATCGCGGTCGGCGAGCCCGCACAGCCCGGTCAACCCGCGCAGCGGCCCGAGCCGGAGTTCGCGCTCATGCCGATCACGGTGGGCGGCCAGGACATCACGGGCATCACGCTCATCACGAGCAAGGGCGGTCGCATGACCGGCCGTGTGTTCTTCGAAGACGGCGCCGCGCCCGATCGCACACGTTGGGAGAATCTGCGGATCGCGGCGCGGCCTGCCGACGTGGAGGTCGGACCCATCATGGGCAACATGCCGGCTCAGGTCCGGGAGGACGCGACGTTCGACGTGCGCGGCCTCGCCGGAAGCGTCATGGTTCGGCCAGTCGGGTTGCCGCAGGGCTGGACGCTCAAGGCGGTCGAGTACAACGGCGTCGACGTCACCGACACGCCGATCGAGTTCAAGGCGACGGAGGAAGCGACGGGCGTGCGTGTGATTCTGAGCGCACGCTCGACGGAAGTGTCCGGAGGCGTGACGAACGACCGCGGGCAGCCCGTCAAGGACTACACCGCCGTGATCTTCGCGGACGAGAGCGCCAAGTGGGGCTTTCAGTCCCGCTTCGTCGCGGTCGGACGGCCCGATCAGGACGGGCGCTACAAGGTCAAGGACCTGCCGGCGGCGAGCTATCTTGCCATCGCGCTCGACTACGTACAGCAGGGTGAATGGACCGACCCGGCGTTTCTCGATCGCATGAAGGCGAAGGCGACCCCGTTCAGGCTGGGCGCGGGCGAGACGAAGGCGCTCGATCTCAAGATACAGACGTACTAGCAGGCGCCCGAAGGAACGAGTTGCGAGGAACGAGGAACGAGTGAGAGCAGGCTCGTTCTTTCCGCCCGTCCCTCATTCCTCGTCCCTCGTTCCTCATTCCTCGTTCCTCTCCCCTTCTTCCTCCAGCAGCTTCGTCGCTTCCTTCTCACCGGCCTCGATGACCGGTGCGCCGGCGATCGCATGGTGTCTGGCGACCACGAAGGCCACCGTGAAGATCACGGCGATCAGCGAAAGTGAGAACCAGGTCGGGATCTCCAACGCGAGGAGCCCGACCTGGTGACCGTACTCGAGCAGGAGCTT
Organism: uncultured Vicinamibacterales bacterium; assembly: GCA_964359235.1. Lineage (GTDB taxonomy): Bacteria > Acidobacteriota > Vicinamibacteria > Vicinamibacterales > JAHECP01 > CAYHSN01. Next base: position 4,184 of record CAYHSN010000116.1, read on the forward strand.
CACGCCCACCCAGGCGATGATCACGAACGCCCCGTCCACGAGCGCCGGATAGCGCTGAACGACCGCCAGGAACTGCCCGATCACCATGCGCATCGCGATGATGCCGAGCACCCCGCCGGTGATGACGACCCAGAGCTTCGGCGACATCGCGACCGCCACGATGATCGAGTCCACCGCGAAGACGATGTCGGTCAGCTCGACCTTCACGACCGTGGCCCAGAACGCCGACAAGCCCAGCCACGCCGTCGCGGGCTGGATGTTCCGGCGCTCGTCCGCGTCACCGCCTCGGAAGAAGTGCTTATAGCTCAGGTACAGCAGATACAACGCGCCCAGGAGCTTGATCCAGCCGAGGCGCATCATGTGTGCCGCCGTGAAAATCGCGGCGGTGCGGAACGCGAAGGCCCCGAGGATGCCGTAGCGGAGCGCCTGGCGTTGCTGGCGCCTGGGCAGGCCCAAGACCAGCACAGCCAGGACCAGCGCGTTGTCGGCGCTCAGCAGACCTTCGAGGACGACGAGAAGGCCGATAGTGATGAAGTCGGTGGCGTGAATGTCCAGCACGCGAAGCCTGACGCGGGATCGTATCAGGAGTGCCGCGCCCGGCGCACGTCCCCGGCGTGGAGCGGGTAGAATGACGGAAGACGCATGGAGTACAAGGACTACTATGCCACCCTCGGCGTGAGCAAGAGCGCCAGCCAGAAGGAGACCAAGCAGGCGTTCCGGAAGCTCGCCAGGAAGCACCACCCGGACGTCAATCCGGGGAACAAGTCATCCGAGGCGCGCTTCAAGGAGATCAACGAGGCGTACGAGGTCCTGGGAGACCCGGCCAAGCGGCAGAAGTACGACGAGCTTGGCGCGAACTGGCGTCAGTACGAGCAGGCCCACCAGGCCGGTCAGGGGTTCCCCGGCGGAGGGCCGTTTGGCGCGGGGGCCTGGACGGTCGACTTCGGCGACGGTCCGGCAGGCTCCCGCAGCACGACCGAGGACGAGATGCACGAGATCTTCGGGAGCGAAGATCCGTTCTCGGATTTCTTCCGGACGTTTTTCGGCGGGGCGCGCGCGCCGCGGCAGACGCGCGCGCCCCGCGCCCGTCGCGGGCGCGACGTCGAACACGACATCGAGCTGTCGCTCGACGACGCGTTCCACGGTGTCACGCGTCGCGTGAGCGTCAAAGCCGGCGGCCACGCGCGCTCGGTGGACGTGCGCATTCCGGCAGGCGTTCACGACGGCACGCGCGTGCGGGCGGCGGGCGAAGGCGAGCCAGGCGCGAGCGGCGCGGCGTCAGGCGATCTCTTCCTTCGCGTGCGCATCCGTGCGCACGCGGCGTTCGAGCGGAAGGGCGACGACCTGTACGTGCGTGTCGCGCTGCACGTCACGACGGCGGTGCTCGGTGGCGAGGCCCAGGTTCCCACCTTGACCGGGCCGGTGCGGCTCAGGATTCCGCCCGGGACGCAGCCAGGTCAGGTGTTTCGCCTGCGGGGACAGGGCATGCCGGTCGTCGGCCGTGGCGGCGCGCGCGGCGACCTGTACGCGACGGCGGACGTGCACCTGCCGAAACGGGCGACGTCGGAAGAGCGCGCGCATTACGAAGCGCTGGCGAAGCTGGCGGGCGAACCGGTCGGCTCGAGACGGTGACTCGCGTTTGGGCCGAGGCCTGCGACGCCGCTCAGGGCCGAGCCCCTCGACTCGGCTCGGGACAGGCAAGCTCGGCCCCTACTGACTACTGGCTACTGAAGCAATGAACATCAACAGATACACACAGAAGGCACAGGACGCGATCGTGACGGCGCAGCAGACCGCCGAACGATCGGATCATCCGCAAGTCGAACCCGAGCACGTGCTGGACGCGCTCCTCGCGCAGTCTGACGGCGTCGTCCCGGCGCTGCTCCGGAAGCTCAACATCGATCCCGCCGCGATCGCAGCGGCCGTCAAGACCGAGCTCGATCGGCTGCCGAAGGCCTACGGCAGCGCGCAGCTCGGCCTGTCGCCTCGCCTCCGGTCGGTGACCAACGCGGCCGAGACGGAAGCCGAGCGGCTCAAGGATCAGTACGTCAGCACCGAGCACCTGTTCCTCGCCATCGCGAGCGAGACAGGGCGCGCGCCGGCGGCGCGGCTGCTCCATCAGCGCGGCGTCACGAAGGACCGCATCTTCGAAGCGCTGACGGCCGTGCGCGGATCGCAGCGCGTGACCGACCAAACCCCGGAGGACAAGTACCAGGCGCTCGAGCGCTACGGCCGCGATCTCACGGACCTGGCGCGCGGGGGCACCCTCGATCCGGTCATCGGGCGCGACGAGGAGATCCGCCGCGTCATCCAGGTGCTGTCCCGCCGCACCAAGAACAACCCGGTGCTCATCGGCGAGCCCGGCGTCGGCAAAACGGCTATCGTGGAAGGCCTGGCTCAGCGCATCGTGCGCGGAGACGTCCCGGAGGGGCTGAAGCACAAGCGTGTCGTCGCGCTCGACATGGGGTCGCTCGTCGCGGGCGCGAAATACCGGGGAGAGTTCGAGGAACGCTTGAAGGCGGTGCTCAAGGAGATCGTCGAGTCCGACGGTCAAGTCGTGCTCTTCATCGACGAGCTGCACACCGTGGTGGGGGCCGGCGCGGCCGAAGGCGCCATCGACGCGTCGAACATGTTGAAGCCCATGCTGGCGCGCGGCGAGCTGCACACCATCGGCGCGACGACGATCGACGAGTACCGCAAGCACATCGAGAAGGACGCCGCGCTCGAGCGGCGCTTCCAGCCCGTGCTGGTCGGTCAGCCGACCGTCGAGGACACGATCAGCATCCTGCGCGGCCTGCGCGAGCGGTACGAGATCCATCACGGTGTCAAGCTGAAGGACGCGGCGCTCGTGGCCGCCGCCGTGCTGTCGAACCGCTACATCGCCGATCGATTCCTGCCGGACAAGGCGATCGACCTTGTGGACGAGGCGGCGGCGAAGCTGCGGATGGAGATCGACTCGATGCCCGTCGAGCTGGACGAGGTGGAGCGGCGTATCATGCAGCTCGAGATCGAGCGCGAGGCGCTGCGCAAGGAAACCGACAAGGGCTCACAAGAACGGCTGGCGAAACTCGAGAAGGATCTGGCGGACCTCAAGGAGGAGCGCGGACGCCTGGCCGCTCACTGGCAGCAGGAGAAAGACGCCATTCAGGGCGGGCGCACGCTCAAGGAAGAGATCGAGCGCGTCCGGATGGACATCGACCGGGCGCAGAGGGCCGGGGACTACGCCAAAGCGTCCGAGCTGCAGTATGGCAAGCTGCCGCAGCTCGAACAGCGTGTGAGGAGCGAAGAGGCGAAGCTCGCCGATCTGCAGAAGAGCCAGCGCATGCTCAAGGAGGAAGTCGACGAGGAGGACATCGCCGAGATCGTCAGCACATGGACGCACATCCCGGTCAGCCGGCTGATGGAAGGCGAGATCCAGAAGCTCGTCAAGATGGAGGAACGCCTCCACCACCGCGTCGTCGGGCAGGACGACGCGATCGGGGCCGTGGCGAACGCGATCCGGCGCGCGCGGGCCGGCCTGCAGGACCCGAAGCGGCCGATCGGGAGCTTCATCTTCCTCGGGCCCACGGGCGTCGGCAAGACGGAGCTGGCCCGCGCGCTCGCCGAGTTCCTGTTCGACGACGAGCAGGCGATGATCCGCCTCGACATGTCGGAGTACCAGGAGAAGCACACGGTGTCGCGCCTCATTGGCGCCCCGCCCGGCTACATCGGCTACGAAGAGGCCGGACAGCTCACCGAGGCCGTGCGGCGGCGCCCGTACGCCGTGGTGCTGTTCGACGAGATCGAGAAGGCGCACCCGGAAGTCCTCAACGTCATGCTGCAGCTCCTGGACGATGGGCGTTTGACCGACGGCAAAGGACGCACGGTGGATTTCAAGAACACCGTGGTCATCATGACGTCGAACATGGGCAGCCAGTACATCACCGAGGCTTCGACAGGCTCAGCCCAGGGTGCCTCGACCGGCTCGGCGCAGAGTGGCGAGCTCACCGAGGGCGTGCGGCGCCGGGTCGCCGAGGCGCTCCGCGCGCACTTCCGTCCTGAGTTCCTGAACCGCGTGGATGAGATCATCTTCTTCCATGCACTGACGCGCGACGACCTGCGCGCGATCGTGGATATCCAGCTCGCGCAGCTCATGAAACGGCTGACCGAGCGCAAGGTCCGCGTGGAGCTGACACGAGCGGCCGTGGACCATCTCGTCGCGGAAGGGTACGATCCGGCGTACGGCGCGCGTCCGCTCAAACGGACGATCCAGCGGCGCCTGCTCGATCCGCTCGCCATGCGCGTCCTGCAGGGCGAATGTGGAGAGGGCGACCGCGTGGTCGTCGACGCGGCAGACGGCGAGCTGCGGTTCAGGAAGGGCCAGCCGGTCGGAGTGTAACGAAGCTTCGCCCGAAACCGACAAGTGACAAGGGGACCAGGTCCACCGGGCGAACCTTCGTTACTAAGCGGCCGCTCCGCGGCCGCCTAAGCCGGGCTTGCACGGCGAACCGGGGCGACCCAAGCTCCCGCCCGGTTTGACTGAGCGTTGGGTGCCCGCACGAAATTCGACCGATTCGTACACTTTCTTGGCGTGCAAGCACGGCTCGTGAGGAGTTCGCAGAGCATCACCAAGGAACATATGCCAGCATCGAAGCCACCGTCCTCGCGCCCCGGTCGCCGGCCACTGCCGCGCTCACCGGGCGGCTCCCCGCTCTG
>CAYHSN010000117.1:0-8860 GCA_964359235.1 uncultured Vicinamibacterales bacterium
AACACCCAGAACGCGTAGCACGCCCACCAGTTGTTCTTGTCGCCGTAGAAGACGATCGTCGTGTTGCGAGAGGCGCCGATGCGGGACATCAGCGCCTCGAACCCGTCGCGCGTGATGTAGTCGCGGCGGATCTGGTCGTTGAGATCGGACGTCCAGTCGACGTGCACGGCGCCCGGGATGTGGCCGGCCGCGTAGAGCAGCGTGTCTTCGTTCGATTCGATGAGTCGAATCGACGGATCGTTCAGGTGCGCGGCGACCCAGTCGGTCGCGACGAGCACGTCGGGATGCGCATAGCCTCGGTCTTCGATGTGGATCATGGTCGGACCTCGTCGAGAAACGGACGACTGTCACCCGTCCGGAACAAGCCGACGGCCGCGGGGCCGCCGGCGCCATCACTGGGAATGAGAGACCCCTCGATTATGAACCGTTTGGCGTGACAGGCTCAACGGCCGCGCGAGACACCGACGCGGTTTCGCAACCGGTGCGGCTCGTGTCTGGTAGAGGCGGACCTTCCAGGTCCGCCGTCGGGGGGCTGAAGAGCCTGTGAAGAAATCGCATCGTACGTAGCGCGCATCTTCAGATGCGCCCGACAGGCCGGACTAAAGTCCGGCGCTACGGCGATCTTCACAGCCTCTGAAGCCCCGCCTCTGCCGACGATCCAGGCAGTGCTATTCCGCCAAGTCGTGGGGCAGCGTGCCGCGGGGCGCGCGCAGGTAGGCGAAGGGCGTCTGGTACAGGAAATTCGACACGCGCGAGGTGTAGATGTCGGCGAAGCGCTCCACCTGCCACCCCAGGTGGCTCTTCTCGCCGCCGGTGCGCATGAGCGGGCCCCACAGAGGATTGAACACCCGGTTCACCGAGACGACGAGCGGCGCGATGTCGCGATCGAGCCGCTCCATCCGCTGTCGGAGCGCGGCCAGATGTGACTCCAGTTCTTCAGCCGTCGCGTCGGGCCGCGGACCGTATCCCTGGAGCCTGCGCTGCAACGCGAGACGCAACTGGGCCTGCTCGAACTCGCGCGCCGCCTTGTCGGCCATGAGCTGGTCCAGCCGGGCCTGATCGACGCTGGTCGCCGCCGACTGCGCCAGCTCCTCTTCGAGCTCGCGGACGAGCAGGGCGGTCCGCCACCGCAGGATGTCTTTCGTGATCCGCACGTCGGTGTAGAGGTGATCGCCGACGTAGAGGATCTCCGAGCCGGACACGCCGAGGCACGACTCGACCAGCCCGGCGTGGCCGTTGACGTAGACGCCGCGAAGCTGCACCCGGCCCTGCACGGGCCCGAGCGCGCCCGTCTCGTCGAGCACCTCGAAGGCCGGCGCTTCGCTCGAGAAAAAGTCCGGCTTGCGCGCCGAGACGACGACCAGGTCGAAGAGATCGCGCCAGGTCATCCCGCCCGGCAGCCTCCGGTCGAAGGCATGCTGCATCAACGCGCGCGTGTACGACCACTCCGAGTTCGTGATGAGCAGCAGGCGCTTGCCGGCTGCCTTCTGATCGAGCAGCGCCTGCGCGGTATCCGGGTCCACGTCCAGGTAGGGATCCGGCGCCGCCACGATCTCCGCCTTCAGTTGTCCCTCGGCGTGCGCTTCGTCCAGCGATTGATGGGTGCGAGACCAGAGATTGGCGTAGTCGGCGACGCCGCCGAACCGCTGGGTGTCGAGCCGATCGACGAGCTGCGCGTACATGCACGCTTCCGACAGCGAGAAAAACGTGTTGAGAAAGACCCACCGCGGGTCGGACAGGTAGACGAGCTGCCGTGAGTACGTGCGCCGTTGCTCGTCGAAGCCGATCCGCCGCGTGCCGTGAGACGCCTGCCGGACGTAGCCGAACCGATCGGGCTTCACGAGGTTGCCGAGCTCGGTGTCGATCACCAGCCCTCGAATGGCGAAGCCAGGCTGGAACTCCAGGTCGGCGACCGGCCAGCCGGCTTCCCGCAGCTTCTGCTTGAGGTAGGCGTACGCGCGCCGCTCCCACGCGTCCACGTTGTAGTGGATGAGCGTGTAGTCCATGTCGTAGCCGATGGCTTTGATGGCGCGCAGGTTCAGCGTGCGGTTGCAGAAGACCTCGCGGCCGCGCGGCACGGCGGGAAGGTCGAAGCGGTGCTGCGTCATGGTCTCACGCCACGACCGCGCCGGCCTCGAGCCGCCGCGTCAGGTCGCGCAGCAAGCCTTGCAGCACCGTGTCGAGCGTGGGCTGACCGATCTCCTGCAGCTCGTACCGCACGCGCACAGTCGGCTTGGTGATGCGCACGATCCGGTTCAAATCGATCGGCGTGCCGATCACGACCACGTCGCACGGCACCTGCTCGATCGTCGCCTCGAGATCGCGCACCTGCTCGTCGCCGTAGCCCATCGCGGGCAGCAGCGCGCCGATGCCGGGGTACTTCCGGAACGTCTCGGCGATCGTCCCGACGGCGTACGGTCGCGGATCGACCAGCGCGCGCGCGCCCAGCTTTCGGGCCAGCACGGTGCCGGCGCCGAGCGTCATCTCGCCGTGCGTCAGGGTCGGCCCGTCCTCGACGACGAGCGCGCGTTTCCCGGTGATGCGATCCGGATGGTCCGCGAAGAGCGGCGACGCCGCCGCGATGACCGTCGCGGCCGGGTTGACCGAGCGGATGTTCTCGCGCAGCCGATCGACCGACGCCGCGTCGGCCGTGTCCACCTTGTTGATGATGACGACGTGCGCCATCCGCAGGTTGGCCTCGCCAGGATAGTAGGCGAGCTCATGGCCCACGCGCAGGGGATCGGCCACGACGATGTGCAGGTCGGGGCGGTAGAAGGGCAGGTCGTTGTTCCCGCCGTCCCAGAGGATGACGTCGGCCTCGCGCTCGGCCGCCTCGAGAATCGCCGCATAATCGACGCCCGCGTAGACCACCGCGCCGCGCTCGATGTGCGGCTCGTACTCCTCGATCTCCTCGATGGTGCAATGGTGCCGGGCGAGGTCGGCGAGCGCGCCGAAGCGCTGCACCCGCTGCTTCTCGAGATCGCCGTACGGCATCGGATGCCGGATGGCCACGACGCGCAGCCCCGCCTGCCCCAGGATCTTGGCGACGCGCCGCGTGGTCTGGCTCTTCCCGCAACCGGTGCGCACCGCGCAGATCGCGATGACCGGCCGCCGGCTTGCGATCATCGTCGTGTCGGCGCCGAGCACGGTGAAGTCGGCGCCGGCGGCGTTGGCGAGCGCGGATCGGCTCATCACGTACGCGTACGGCACGTCGCTGTACGAGAAGACCACCTGGCGGACACGGTGCTTCCTGATGAGCGACTCCAGCTCCTCTTCGGGATGAATCGGGATGCCCTGGGGATACAGGCGGCCGGCGAGCGCGGGCGGATAGCGCCGCCCGGCGATGTTCGGAATCTGCGTCGCCGTGAACGCCACGACCTCGTAGCGCTCATCATCCCGATACACGACGTTGAAGTTGTGGAAGTCGCGCCCCGCCGCGCCCATGATGATCGTCTTGATGCGAGACATGACGAAGTGATCCTTGTCGTTCGAACGATCCTCACCGTTCGGTTGGATACTCGCCGTTCGGCTGGATGGTCGCCGTTCGGCTGGGTGCTTGCCGTTCAACTGGCTTCCTGCCGTTCGGTCGAATCCTTGCCGTTCTGCCCTTCCGTGTCCGTTCCGTGGCCCTTCCGCGGTCCTTCCGTGGTCCTTCCGTGGTCCTTCCGTGGCCATTCCGTGGTCATTCCGTGGTCATTACTGCGCCAGCACCCTCTTGATCCGCTCGAACGCCCAGTCGATCTCGTCCACCTCGATGACGAGCGGCGGCGCGATGCGGATCACGCGGTCGTGCGTTTCCTTGCACAGGATGCCCTGGTCCTTGAGCGCCTCGCAGTACGGCCGCGCGGCGCGATCGAGCTCGATGCCGATCCAGAGCCCGCGCCCGCGGACCTCGCTCACGGCCGGGCTCTCGATCGTGCGCAGCCGGTCGAGGAAGTACGCGCCCAGGGCGGCCGAGCGCCGCACGAGGCCTTCGTCCACGAGGACGTCGAGCGCCGCGCGTGCGATCGCGCAGGCGAGCGGGTTGCCGCCGAACGTGCTGCCGTGGTCGCCCGGCGCGAAGACGCCGAGCACCTCGCGCGAGGCCAGCACCGCCGAGACGGGATAGAGCCCGCCCGAGAGCGCCTTGCCGACGACGATCGCGTCGGGCTTGATGCCTGCGTACTCGTGGGCGAACAGCCGGCCCGCGCGTCCGAGGCCCGACTGAATCTCGTCCGCGATGAACAGCACGTCGTGCGTGCCGCAGATTTCGAACGCCTTCTCGAGATAACCGTCGGGCGGGATGATGATGCCGGCCTCGCCCTGAATCGGCTCCACCAGGAACGCGCACGTGTTGGGCGTGATCGCCGCTTCGAGCGCGGCGGCGTCACCGAACGGAATCACGCGGAAGCCCGGCGTGAACGGCCCGAAGCCGTCGCGATACTGCTCGTCGGTCGAGAAGCTCACGATGGTCGTGGTGCGGCCGTGGAAGTTGCCGGCGCAGACGATGATCTCGGCCTGGTCGCGCGGGATGCCCTTGATGGTGTAGCCCCACTTGCGCGCGGCCTTCACCGCCGTCTCGACCGCCTCGGCGCCCGAGTTCATCAGGAGCGCCATGTCCATGCCGGTCAAGTCGTGCAGTTGCTTGAGCAGCAGCGGGAGCTGATCGTTCCTGAACGCGCGCGACGTGAGCGTCAGCCGGCGCGCCTGCTCGACACAGGCCTTCACGATCCGCGGATGGCAGTGCCCCTGGCTGACGGCCGAGTAGGCCGCGAGGCAGTCCAGATAGCGCCGGCCGTCCACGTCGTACACCCACACGCCTTCGGCGCGCGAGAGGATCACGTCGAGCGGATGGTAGTTGCGGGCGCCGTACTGTTCCTCGAGCTCGAGATAATCGGCGACGGTCATAAGGCCCCTCGAGACGAACGCACCGGTCTCGTGATCAGGAGGCGACAGCCACGCGCCGCGCCCGACGCAGATTCTCGGTCGAGACGATGTGCGTGCCCCCGCGGCCGCGTACCGCGTGAGAAAGCCGCCCAGGCGACGTGATGACGACTTCACGGCCGCCCTCGCGCAGGAAGCGCAGCGCGGCGTCGATCTTCGGACCCATGCTGCCGGGCGGGAACTGCGCCTCGCGGCGGTAGCGCTCCAGCTCCTCGACGGTCACGAGGCCGAGCGGGCGCTGGGTCGGCCGCCCGTAGTCGAGATACACGCGATCGACGCCGGTCGAGATGACGAAGAGATCGACGCCGAGCCGGGAGGCCAGCAGGGCCGACGCACGGTCCTTGTCGATGACCGCCTCGATCCCGGCCAGCGTGTGGTCCTCGCGCACGACCGGAATACCGCCCCCGCCGAGCGCGATGACGAGCGTCCCGCTTCGCGAGAGCGCACGGATGACGTCCTCCTCGACGATCTCGAGCGGCTCAGGTGAGGGGACGACCCGGCGGAACCCGTGCCGGGCGTCCTCGACCATGGTCCAGCCGTATTTCTGCTTGCGCGTGTCGGCGTCTTCGGCCGTGTAGAACGGGCCGATCGGCTTGGTGGGCCTCGCAAACGCCGGATCGGCCGGCGAGACCACCACCTGCGTCAGCACGGTCGCGACCGCCGGCGGCAGCCCCCGCGCCGCGAGCTCCTGCCGGAGCGCCTGCTGCAGCAGGTAGCCGATTTCGCCCTGCGTGTTCGCGACGCACACGTCCAGCGGCAGGGGGTAGACCTCGGCGGCCCCACGCTCCGACCGCAGCAGCTCGGCGCCGACCTGCGGCCCGTTGCCGTGCGTGACGAGCACGGTCCAGCCGTCGGCGACCATCTGCGCGATCGCGCGGCTCGTCGCGCGCGCGTGTTCCTGCTCTTCGGCGATCGAGCCGTGCTCGCCCGCGCGGATGAGCGAGTTGCCGCCGATGGCGATCAGGGCTGTGCTACGCATAGGGAGAGCTCCGAGGAGCTACCGCAGAGTTCGCGGAAAAGACGGAGGATGGGACCGCCGAGGCCGCGGAGCGCGACCAGAAAGAAACTGCCGGGGCCGCGGAGCACGCAGAGCAAGAAACCGCCGAGTGCGCGGAGAACGCCGAGCACCCATCTCTGGGGCCCACGCGGAACAACAGGTGATCACTGATACCTCTGCGGTCGACCATCTCTGATGCCTCTGCGGTCAATGCACTCGGTGTGCTCCGTCCCTCCGTGGTTGCCCTCGGCTGACTCCGTCAGCCCATCAACGCCACCAGCACCGCTTTCTGCGCGTGCAACCGGTTCTCCGCCTGCTCGAACACCACGGAATGCCGCGATTCGATGACGGAGTCGGTCACTTCTTCGCCGCGGTGCGCCGGCAGGCAGTGCATGAAGATCGCCTCGGAGCTGGCGCGCGCGAGCAGCGCCTCGTTCACCTGGAACGGGCCGAAGATCGTCCGGCGCTCCGCGGCCTCGGCTTCCTGGCCCATGCTGATCCAGGTGTCGGTGTAGACCACGTCGGCCGCATCGACGGCTTCCCTCGGATCGTGCGAGACGCGAATGGTCGCGCCCGTCTCGCGTCCCCGCGCGCGGCCCCACTCGACCACCTCCGCAGGCGGTTCGAAGCCGGGCGGCGTCGCGATGGAGAGGTGCACGCCCAGCAGCGCGCCGCCGAAGATGAGCGAGTTCAGCACGTTGTTCCCATCGCCCACCCACGCCAGTTTCAGCCCCCGCAGCTCCTCCTTGATCTCGCGCACCGTCATGTAGTCGGCGAGTCCCTGGCAGGGATGGCTGAAGTCGGACAGGCCGTTGATGACAGGAATCGCGGCGGCGCTCGCGAGCTGCACGACCGTGTCGTGCGCGAAGGTGCGGATCATGATGCCCTGCACCATGCGCTCGAGGTTCCTGGCGACGTCGGAGACGGATTCTCGCTTGCCGATGCTGATCTCGGCGGGGGACAGGTAAACGGCGTGCCCGCCGAGCTGATACATGCCGACGTCGAACGTGACGCGCGTGCGGAGCGACGGCTTCTCGAAAATCATCCCGAGCGTCTGCCCGCGGAGCGCGCCGGCGAACCCCAGTGGGTCGGCCTTCATGATGCGCGCCCGCTCGATGAGCGCCCGGATGTCGTCGGAGGTCAGATCGCGCAGCGACAGGAGGTCGCGGCCCTTGAGGCCGCGGCCGCGTTCGTCGCGGGAAGTTGCCGGATGGGTCGATGCCGCGTGAGCCATGGGTGCCTCGCCGGGACGCCGCTCGCGTCCGGTTGAGATGGACGCAAGCCTCATTCCGAATTGTATATCGAGTGGAAGTGGCGCTAAATCAGAAACTTGCAGGTGAATGGTGTCACCGGAAAAGGACGCGACTTACCGGGATTCCGCCAGGATCCGGCCGGTCATTCGCCCAGTTCAGCCAACAGGTTGCCCCGGGTTCTCCGGGGGGAGTATGGCCGGGAGCACGGTCAGGGGGTGGGTGGTCGTGGGGGACCCGCAGGCCTCGAACCAGTCGATGCCCTCGCTGACGAGGTCGAATCTCAGGGCGTAGTCCCCCGGGGTGTCGAGGGTGAGGACTTCGATGGGCACCTCGACGGCCCGACCCGGAGCCAGGTCGCCGGGCAGCCACGCGCGCGCGTAGTCGCGGTTGATGAGCGTGCCGTCGGCCGCGCAGAGCTGCGCGCCGAGGCGGACCAGGCGCCGGCCGTAACTCGCCTGCGCGGGGAACGGCCTCGTCGAGAGGTTCTGCACTCGCGTGCGAACGACGAGGGGCTGGCCGGGCGCGGCAGCGAGCGGACGGCCCGAGTCGGGCTCGAGGACGTCGATGCGCGCGCGCGGCGTCGCGCCGGGGATCGCGTTCCCGAGATTGTTATCGTCCCAGACCTCGCGGCGGATGCGCTCGAAGTCGGGCGTGCCGCGGACGAACCTGCGCGAGAACGAGCCCTCCGGGTGATCGGTGATCTCCCACGTCAGCCGATCGACGCCGATCTCCTCGGCCATCTTCCGCGTCAGGTTCATCTCCTCGTCCGAGTCGTTCCACGTGAACAGGATGTAGCGCCAGTTGATGACCGGCACGTCGTGCCCGAGCCGCCGCTTCTCGTGCACCATCGCCCGCAGGTTGCGAAGCGCAACGTCGAGCGTGCCGCGCTGACGGTACCGTTCGTAGCTCTCCTGCCTCGCGCCGTCGATCGAGAAGGTGACTTCGTCGATGCCCGAGCGTGCGAGCCGGCGCGCCTTCTCCTCGTCAAACGCCAGCCCGTTGGTGCTCGTGTAGAGGTAGATGTGCGGGAAGCGCGACTTTACGTGCTCGCACATCTCGATGGCGCGCTTGTGGAGGAACGTCTCGCCGTAGTTGAAGAAGTCGAGACGGACGAGCGACGGGCCGGTTTCGTCCACGACCCGCGTGAACAGAGCGAAGTCGAGCATGCCCGCCTGGCGCGTGCGGGTGATGCCGGTCTCGGGCGCGCAGCAGGCCTGGAAGCACGAGATGTTGCAGGCGGCCGTGCACTCGACGTAGAGCCGCATCGGCTGCGGGCCGACGTGGAGCGATCGCGGTGGCGGCGCCTCGGCGTCGGCGAGCGGCAGCTTGAGCGGGCAGTCGCCGCAGAAGAGCGACCCACCGCGGTTGATGTCGGCGCGCAACGCGGTCGCCTTCGGTCCGGTCCAGATCCCGCTGACACTCTCCTTGCGCGTGTCCCCAAGCACGCGCTTCGCATACGGGTCGGCGCACCCGCACACGATCCGTCCGTCGCAGAGGAGCACGAGGGTGGACCACGGCCAGGAACACGTGAATCGGGTGGCCAGATAGTTCAGGGACATGGGATAGGTGAATTATAGCAATGACCACGGAAGGACCACGGAAGGACCACGGAAGGACCACGGAACGAATACGGAAAAGGAACGAGGAATGAGGGACGAGCAGGAAGGGAGCCCGCACCGAGAACTGA
>CAYHSN010000118.1:0-8783 GCA_964359235.1 uncultured Vicinamibacterales bacterium
GCCCAGCAGGCGCGCGCCGTGCCGCAGGAGCCACTCGTTGGTAAACGGCCCCTCGCTGTCGGCGTACGCCGCGTCGTGCACGATCGCGTGGGTCGCCCCCGACTGGGCGAGGAGCGTCCATGCCGCGTCCGGATTGCGGCTCACCGGCAACCACCTCGCCCGCCGCTCGTCGTAGCTCGGCGGGAAGAACCCGCTGTAGCCGTTCAAGAGCGGCTTCCAATGGTTCGTCGAATAGAACATGTACTGGAACTCGTACGCGAACACGCCGAACGGGAATTCGACGAGGACCGTGCCTTCGGGGAGCTTCGCCACCTCCGTGTAGACGGGCGGCGTGTGATCGCCCTGCCGCATCGGGCCGGGCGGGGTGGGCCGGAACCCTATCTCGTGCCCGCGCGCGTTGATCCCGATCGGCGCCGACAGTCCTTCCGCCAGAAACACCGCACCGGCGATCCAGGCGATCGCGCGGCCGGGGCGCCGCCATCGCTCGGTGAGCGCCGCCACGGCGAGGCCGCCGAGGATCGCGAGGAACAAGGCGACGAGCATCGCGAAGCGCGCGGGCACGCGCACCGAATCCAACCCGGGCAGCAGCATCATCAGCACGCCGTACGGTCCGGCGCCGATGTTCTCGCCCATCGTCTTCATGCGCGGCCCGAGCGAGAACAAGAACGCCGCGACGGCGCACGCGGCGAAAAACCCGACGTACGAGCCGGGCAGGCCGCGCACGAACGCCCGCGCGCGCGCCGACGTGAACAGGAGCACGGTCAACGCGAAGAGGGCGACCTCGAGCAGCCGCGCGAGGCTGTGCATGAGGATGCGCACGCCGAGCAGGGTGAACGTCGTCCGGCCGTGCAGCATCATCACGACGATGCCGGCGGCATAGACCGCGAGCACGGCGAGGGCGACGGCGGCCGCCCATCGCATCCACGGCCGGCGAGGCCGGAGGCCTTGCGTGTCGGCGGCGGCGTGCCGCCAGTTGCGCCACGCCCACAAGACCAACGCCGCGAGCGCCAGGCCGGCGGGTGTCAGGCCTGGGAACAGTTCGCCTTCCGCTTTCGGGAAGACCTTGACGACGAAACCCCAGAGTCTCAGGCCGTCGAAGGCCGAGAGGTACGAGAAGACGTCCGCGGAGTAGAAGATGACCTCGGCGAGCGGACGCCTGATCCCACGCGCGCTCAGCTCGAAGTACGGCAGCAGAAAGGGCGCCGTGGCGGCGAGCGTTGCCGCCACCGTGATGGCCGGCCCCGCGAGCGCGCGGCGATCGCGCCGGAGGCCGCGCGCCAGCACCTCGTAGAGCAGGTACGCGCCCACGAAGGGCGCGAAGAAGAAGAGGTAGTACCCGCAGGAGAGATTCTGCGCCCACAGCGCAAGGCCCGCGCCGGCGAGCGCCCGCGCGCGCCGGGTCTCGAAGTACCGCCGGAACCCGAACAGCACGAACGGCATCCACTGCGACGACAGCACCTGCACGTGCGAGAACTGGCACACGCGGTACAGCGCGAAGGCATACAACAGGCCGGCGAGAAACGCCGCGCGCGCGTCGCGCGTGATGTCGCGCACGAACAGGTACGTGCCCAGCCCCGACAACACGAACGTCGAGAGGAACACGAGGTTGTAGCAGAGGACGACGTTCTTCGTGAGGCCGTAGATCGGCAGGATCTGGACGACCTGCGGGAGGAGCGACTCGGAGTACGCGAGCGTCAGGGTCTCCGGATAGAAGATGTTCGCGGTCCAGAAGCCGCCGAGCGCCGTGAAGTCGCCCGTGACAACACTCCACAGGCGGCTCGCGCCCCACGCGAGGATCCACGAGTTGAGCAGGGGATCGCCGAGGTCGCGCGGCACGTCGCGCGTGAGGCCCCTGGCAAGCGGCCACGTGATCGCGCACGTCAGGACGACGTACCAGAACGTCGCCGCCCGGGCCGAGCGCAGGTGGAAGAGAGCAGCCGCTTTTTGCACGCGCGCCGTGATTCTACTGCGCCAGGAACTCGCGTGTGAACGTCGCGATGTCGTCGTAGATCGCGCCGAGCTCCGTGGGCGACGCCAGGAACACGACCCGCAGGAATCCTTCCGAGGCCGGCAGGCCGAAGCCCGAGCCGTACACCGTCAGCACGCCCTTCGTCCGGAGCAGGCCGAGCACGTAGTCCTGGTCGGTCTTGCCCGGCGGGAGCGCCACCTTCGGCATCGCGTAGAAGGCCGCCGTCGGCGCGACGCACGTCATGCCGTCGATCGCGTTCAGGCGGGTGGTCGTCAGGACCGCGCGCTCGCGCAGCGCCGCGCGCAAGGCGTGCTGGTGCGATCGGTCCGTCGTCAGCGCGGCCGTGACCGCGTGCTGCATCGGGCCGTTGCTGCAGACGCGCCCGTCGGCGAGCTTGAGGATCGCGGCGAGCACGCCGTCGAGCCGCTCGGTGTTCCCGACGGCGAGCCAGCCCGCGCGCCAGCCGGGCGCGAGATACGCCTTCGAGAGCGACGAGAACGAGATGACCGGCGCTGACGGGTCGAGGCTCGCAATCGCGGGCACCGGTCCGTCGTACGCGAGATCGCCGTAGACCTCGTCGGCGAGCAGCACGAAGTTGTGGCGGTCGGCCAGCGCCAGGAGCTGACGCCGCACGTCCTCGTGGTACACCGCGCCCGTCGGGTTGTTCGGATCGATCACCACGAGCGCGCGCGTGGACGGCGTGATGAGACTGCGGATGTGATCGACGTCGGGCAGCCAGCCGCGCTGGGGATCCGTCCGGTAGTACACGGCGCGCGCGGCAATCTTCGCGCACACCGCCGTGTACAGCGGATAGGTCGGCACCGGCACGAGCACGTCCTCGCCGGTGTCGACGAGCGCGCTCAGCGCCATCTCGATGCCCTCGGACGTCCCGGCCGTGATGAGGACGCGATCGGGCGTCGTGGGCACGCCGCGCGCGCTGAAGTCGGCGGCGACGGCCTCGCGCGCGGAGGGAATGCCCGGCGACGGCGTGTACATATTCTGGCCGTCGCGCATGGCGCGCTCCACCGCCTCGACCAGGAATGACGGCGTCTGGAACCCGAACGCGACCGGATCGCCGATATTCAGGTACCGGACCTTGCGGCCGGTCGCCTCGACCTTGCGCGCCTCGGAGACGATGTTGCGGATGGCGTAGACGAACCCGCCGACGCGGCGGGCCACGGGGATGGCAGTGAAGATGTGGGTCGACATCGTGGCCCATGTTAGCAGGAGGCCGGGACTGGTAGAATCAGGTTTTGGGAGGGTGTAACACTTACGCGACTCTACTGACGGCGAGCCGGACATCCAAGCCCGGCCCACACACATAACTTCTTTTGAATCAACGCTTTAGTTATCTGGCAAGGCGATTGATACTCCGCGGGGCCGTGAGGGCCTTCGTGTGCGCGCTTGCCGTCGTCGTCGCTGCCGGCCTCCAGCCGGCGGCGGCGCAGTCACGGCCTGAGCCGCCGCGCCCGACGTTTCGCACCGCCGTGGATCTCGTGTCGGTGTCGGCGGTCGTGAAGGATCGGCACGGCCGGCTGGTTCGCGATCTCTCGGCTGACGACTTCATCGTCGTCGACAACGGCGTGCGGCGCCGCATCGTCGACTTCACCGCCGGCTCGTCGGCGGCGGTGACGCTGGCGATTCTGGTCGACGAGAGCGGCAGCATGCGGGTCGACGCGGGCGCGGTGACGGCGCGGCGCGTGGTGGACGAGTTCCTCGCGGTGCTCGCCGAGAGCGGGGCGCGGCGAGACGAGATCGCGCTCTTCGGCTTCGACACGCGCGTGCGCGAGCTCCAGCCGTTCACGTCGGATCTCGCCCGGGTGCGCGGGTCGCTCGATGAGCTGAAGCCGTTCGGCTCCACGTCGATCTACGATGCGATCGCCGACACGGCGCGCCTGGTCGCCGCGCGCGGATGGGTGCGGCGCGCGCTCGTCGTCGTGACCGACGGGATGGACAATCGCAGCCGGCTGTCGCTCGAGGAGGTGTCGGGCTTCGCGAGCGCGATCGACGTGCCGGTGTACGTGGTGCAGGTCGGATCGCCGTCGGACGTCGCGCGGATCGCGAACGAGTCGCGAGATCCAAGGGCGGCGTCGGCGACGCTGGAGGACCTGGCGCGCTGGACGGGCGGCGAGCGGATCGCGGTGGGCGCGACGGATCTGGACGCGCGGCTGGCCGCCGCGCGCATCGTGTCGGACGTGCGCTATCAGTATCTGCTCGCGTTCGAGTCGGCGCCCGAGCCCGGCTGGCGGCCGCTCGAGGTGCGGACGAGAGACGAGCAGCTCAACGTGCGCGCGCGATCGGCGTACATGGCAGGAGAGCAGAGGCCGGAGTAGGGGCCGAGCTTGCCTGCCCTGAGCGGAGCCGAAGGGCCTGCCCTGAGCGGCGTCGAAGGGCTCGGCCCGAGCAATAGCACCAAGGAGTCATGTTCATGAAGACACGAGTTCTCATCATGCCCGTGGTCGTGCTCGTGTTCGCCGTCTCGGCGTGCGCGACCAAGAAGTACGTGAACAGCAGCGTGGGCGAGGTGAACGAGAAGGTCGGCTCGCTCTCGAAGTCGATCGAGGAAACGCAGGAGCGCACGCGGGAGAACGAGCAGCGCATCCAGCAGGTCGACGACAAGTACGGCAAGCAGGTCGCTCAGGTCGACGAGAAGGCCGCGGCGGCCGGCAAGTCGGCCGCGACCGCGCAGACGACAGCCGATCGGGCCATCCTGCGCGCCGAGGAGGTCGACAAGGCGACGAAGAAGCTGATCTTCGAGGCGACGCTGAGCGAGGCGTCGGGCAACTTCAAGTTCGGGCAGACGGAGCTGCCGGACGAGGCGATGGCGCAGGTCGATCAGCTCGTCGAGCGCCTGAAGTCGGACCCGTCCAAGGGCGTCTACATCGAGATCGAGGGCCACACCGACGCGGTCGGCGACTCGGCGGTCAACGAGCGCATCGGGCTGCAGCGGGCCGAGGCGGTGAAGCGCTACCTGCACGAGAAGCACCAGATTCCGCTGCACAAGATGAACGTGATCAGCTACGGCGAAGACAAGCCCGTCGCGCCGAACACGACCAGGGAAGGCCGGGCGCAGAACCGACGGGTGGTCATTCGAGTGCTGTCGTAGGCAACGATCACGGAACGAACACGGAACCAGTACCTACAGACCCTCCCGCGAACGTCCGAAACGTACGCGGGGGGGGTTTCCATGTCCTGTCCGTCGCGGCGTTCTGGGTGGATAGCGGCCGCCCTGGTCCTGGTCGGCTGCCTGCTGGCGCCGGCCGAGGGCCGCGCGCAGAACGGCGCCTTCGGCATGGGCTACCGCTTCAGCCTGGTCCGGGGCGACGCGGCGGTCGTCGAGAGCGCCGATCGGTACTCGGGCGGGATGCTCCGCGCGCGGCTGTCGTCGAAAAGCGCGCTCGAGGTCGCGCTCGACTACCGGTCGCACATCACCGAAGACCTCACCCGCCGCATTCGCGACGTTCCGATTCAAGCCTCCCTGCTGGTCTATCCCGTGCGCATGGCCCTGTCGCCGTACCTCCTCGGGGGCGTCGGCTGGTATTCGCAAAAGGTCGAGGTCACGGTGGACGACTCGGTCCTGCTGAGCGAGACCACGCGCCGCTTCGGCTATCACGCCGGCCTCGGCGGGGAGCTCAGGATCGGCCATGTCGGCCTGCACGCCGACTACCGCTACACCTTCATCCGGTTCAACAGCGAGGACGAGGCCGGACGGGACCCCGGAGCGCTGCCGGTGCCCGGGCTGGACTCGCTGCAACGCACGCTGCGCCTGTCTCACAAGGGTTCCATGTGGACGGGCGGCGCCACGGTATATTTCTGAATGCAATCCTCAATCCTTGAATATGCAATCCCGCCTGCCGCAGTAGTCAGCCTCCCGCAGTAGAATGATGGGCGTCCCCGGCGCGCCCGCGCCGTGCGGGCGGCTGGGGCGTGCTCATGGCCATCCGAACCGAGCTGTCCTTCCGGATTCCGAATACTCCCGGCGCGTTCGCGCGCGTCAATCAACTGCTCGACAGGGAGCACATCAACATCCTGGCGCTCACGCTCGAAGCGGGCGGCGTGCTGCGGCTCGTCACCGACAACCCTGTGCACGCCGCGGGCATTCTGCGCGAGCAGCAGTACCGGGTCGAAGAGCACGACATCCTGTACGTGTCGCTGCCGAACGACCCCGGCGCGCTCGCCGCGGTGGCGCGGCTGCTCGCCGACGCCGGGATCAACGTCGAGTACTCGTACGGCACGGCGGTCGAGGGTCACGCCATGGCGGCGGTGGTGGTGGGTGTCGCCGACGCGCAGCGGGCCTCGGCCAGCGCCGGACTGTGATCGCGCGTGCGGTCGATCGTGCGCTCGCCCGATCGACGGTGTGGAGGTGATTCGCATGACTGTCCCTGTCCTTCGCCGGCTGATGGCCGCCTGCGGCGTGGCGCTGCTCGGATTCGTGCCGCTCCTGGCCGCGACCACGCCGAAGATCCAGTTCACCGACACGCGGCTCGAGAACGGCCTGCGCGTGATCATCTCCGAGGATCACACCGCGCCGGTCTTCTCGATCGCGGTGTCCTACAACGTCGGTTCCCGCGACGAGCGAAAGGGCCGCACCGGTTTCGCGCACCTCTTCGAGCACATGATGTTCAAGGGCTCGGAGAACGTCGGGCCGGGCGAGCACTTCATGCTCGTGTTCAACAACGGCGGGAACATGAACGGCACGACGAACAAAGATCGCACCTTGTATTTCGAGACGCTGCCGTCGAACCAGCTCGACCTGGGCATCTTCCTCGAGGCGGATCGCATGCGGTCGCTCGCGATCACGAAGGAGAACCTCGACAACCAGCGGAACGCGGTGCAGGAAGAGCGGCGGCTGGGCGTCGACAACCAGCCCTACGGCAAGACCTTCGAGGCCGTCGACGAGCTGGCCTACGAGAACTTCGCCTACGAGCACTCGGTCATCGGCTCGATGACCGACCTGAGCGCGGCGACCGTCGAGGACGTCGCCTCGTTCTTCAAGACCTACTACGCGCCCAACAACGCCGTCCTGTCGATTGTGGGCGACGTCGACGCGAAGACGACGATCGAGAAGGTCCGCAAGGCGTTCGAGCCGATTCCGGCGCAGGCGCCGCCGCCGAAGGTGGACATGACGGAGCCGGCGCAGACGGCCGAGCGACGGCTCACGCTCGACGATGCGCTGGCGCGGCTGCCGCGCCTCGACATCGCGTATCACCGGCCCGACAGCGCCTCGCCGGATGACGACGCGCTGTCGGTGCTGGCGACGGTGCTGTCGAGCGGCCGCAGCTCGCGGTTCTACCAGGCGATCGTGCGCGAGAAGCAGCTCGCGCCGAACGTCGGGGCGTCGAGCGGCGGCGCCCGCGGGCCCGGACTGTTCCGGGTGTCCGGAGCGGCCGCGCCCGGCAAGACGCTCGACGCGCTCGAGGCGGCGATCGACGAGGAGATCGAGAAGGTCAAGAACGGGCCGATCGCGGACTGGGAGATCGAGAAGGCGCGAAACAACGCGAAACGGTCCTTCGTCGGCAGCCTGACGAGCACCCTGTCGCGCGCGAACCTGCTCGGGGAGTACGCGCTCTTCTACGACGATCCGGGCCGCATCAACACGCGCATCGATCGCCTCGCGAAGGTGACGGCCGCCGACGTGCAGCGTGTCGCGCGGCAGTACCTGACGCCGGAGAACCGCACGGTCGTGCTGACGTGGCCCAAGCCGTCCGCGCCGAAGGGAGGACTGTGATGACTGCCAGAACTCGAATCGCCGCCGCGGTGGCAGCGCTTTCTGTGGCTGGCGCCGCCACGATCCTCGCCGCCGGGGGGCCGGGCGCGCAGCCGCCGCCGTCGAGCCAGGCGGTCGTGATCAAGGGCAAGGCGCCCGTGTCGTCGCAGGTGCTGCAGGTGAAGCTGCCGCGCCCGCAGGAGGCGGATCTCGCAAGCGGCGTGCACCTGATGGTGCTCGAGGATCACCGCGCGCCGCAGATCACGTTCCAACTCATCATCCCGGGCGCCGGGGGCTACTACGACCCGCCCGACCACCCGGGGCTGGCGCAGTTCACCGCCGCGCTCATGCGCGAGGGGACGGCGACGAAGACGAGCGAGCAGATCTCGGCGGAACTCGAGACGATCGCGGCGACGCTCAACGTCAACGCGGGCCTGTCGGCCCAGGATGCGACGGTGGCCGGATCCAGCCTGAGCGAGCACTTCGGCCGGCTGCTCGACCTCACCGCGGATGTGCTGTTCAACCCGGCGTTCCGCGACGAGGAGCTGGCGCGTTACAAGCTCCAGCAGCGCGCGCAGCTCACGCAAATCCGTGCGCAGTCGTCCTTCCTTGCGGCCGAGCGGTTCAACAAGGTCGTCTTCGGCGATCATCCGGGCGCCCGAATCATGCCCTCCCTGACCGCGCTCGAGAAGACCGCTCACGACGCGCTTGTCGCGGCCCACAAGACACGCTATGTGCCCGATCACGCGATTCTCGCCATCGCCGGCGACGTCACGATGGCCGAGGCGCGCACGCTCGTCGACGCGAAGCTCGGAACCTGGAAGAACGCGGGCGCGCCGAAGCCGGGCGTGGCCGATCCGACGCCGCTCGAGCGGCCCGGCGTCTACCTCGTGGCGCGGCCCAACTCGGTGCAGACCGACCTCGTCGTCGGGACGCAGGCCATCAGCCGGACCAGCCCCGACTACTTCAACTTGACCGTGATGAACAAGGTGATCGGCGGCGGGCCGACGGGCCGGCTCTTCGTCCACCTGCGCGAGGAGAAGGGCTACACCTACGGAGCCTACAGCAACCTCGGGGCCGTGAGTTACCGTGGAGTCTGGATGGCGT
>CAYHSN010000119.1:0-7076 GCA_964359235.1 uncultured Vicinamibacterales bacterium
AAGGCCGCCGCGCGGAGCACCGAGCGCCTGGACCCGCCGGCGACGACGATCTTCACGCCCGACACGGAGTTCGGGTCGCGCTTGCTCATCGAGGTGGTGCGCGGCTGCGCGAACCTGTGCCGGTTCTGCTGGGCCGGTTACAACTACCTCCCGGTGCGGGCGTTCCCGGTCAGCCGCATCCTCGAGTTGGCGCAGGCGGCGCGCGCGCACGCCAGCCGCGTGGGGCTCGTGTCGATCGCACTCTGCGATCACCCGGACATCGAGGAGATCCTCACGCGTCTGGCCGGCATGGGGTACTCGATCAGCCCGGCCTCGCTGCGCCTCGACGATCTGACGGAGACCATCGTCCGACTGCTGAAGCAGAGCGGCGAGCGAACCCTGACCATCGCGCCCGAGACCGGATCCGACCGTCTGCGACGCGTGATCAACAAGACGGTCACCAACGACGAGATCCTCAACCGCACCGAGCTCATCTTCGCGAGCGGCATCGAGAACCTGAAGCTGTACTACATGATCGGACTCCCGACGGAAACCGACGACGATCTGGTCGCCATTCATGACCTGACGCTGCAGATGCGCGAGATCATGCTGAAACACGGCCGGCCGCGCGGGCGCCTCGGCGAAATCGTCGGGAGCGTGAATCCGCTCATCCCGAAGCCAGGCACGGCCTACCAGTGGCTGCCGATGGAGCAGCCGGATGTCATCGAGCGCAAGGCTAAACGCCTCAAGTCGCTGATGGCCGGCATCGACAACGTGCATCTCAACGTCAAGTCGGAGCGGCACTCGTACTACCAGGCGCTCCTCTCCCTGGGCGATCGGCGAATCGCGCCCGTCATCGAGGCCGCCGAGCGCAACGGCGGCAACTGGCGCGCGGCGGTCGCCGAGACCGGCGTCGACGCCGACTTCTACATCTTCCGCGACCGGAGCCGCGACGCCGTGCTGCCGTGGGACATCATCGACGGCGGCCTGAAGGCGCCGTTCTTCCGATCGGAGTACGAGAAGGGCCTGCGCGGCGAGTGGACCCTGCCGCCCAAGCGCCTGCAGGAGAATGCCCGGCTGCTGCCGATGCTGGGCTGATTCACGGCCGTCTTCGGGACCCACCGTGCCCGCCATCCCTGTCACCCCCCGCGCGCCGACATCCGAGCGCAACCGGTCCCGGACCGCCGCGATCCTGGCGCTGGCACTCTCGGGCGCTGTCCTGACGGTCGCCCTCCTGAAAGGCGCGTTCATCGCCGGCGGCGCCGATTCGTTCGGCTACGTGAGCCAGGCCGAGCTCTGGGCGCGAGCCGAACTCCGTGTCAGACAGCCCTTCGCGTGGACAGTCCCCTGGCCGTCAGCCGACTGGACCTGGTCACCGAACGGCTATCGTCCTGCCCCCGATCGCAACGGCGACAGCGTGCCGGTCTACGCGCCGGGACTGCCGATGGTGCTGGCGGTTCTCGAACGGATCGGCGGCGAACGGGCCGCGTCGCTGGCGGTGCCCTCGTTCGGCGCCCTCACGATCTGGCTGACATTCGTGCTCGGGCGACGCCTCACGGGCGACCTGACGGGGTTGATGGCCGCGGCGCTCACGGCGTCGAGCCCGACGTTCCTCTACATGGTGATGTCGCCAATGAGCGACGTGCCGGTCACCGCATGGTGGCTGCTGGCTCTCCTCTGCGCCACGGCGGCTTCGCGCGTCGCCGCGTTCGCCGGCGGCTTCGCCGCATCGCTCGCGGTGCTCACACGCCCCAACCTCGTGTTCCTTGGCGGCGTCTTGGGCCTCTACTTCGCGTGGATCGCCGCGAGAGAGCGCTCTGCAACAGGACTGGCCGCGCAGCGCCTGCTGTTGTTTGCCGCGCCGCTCGTCATCACCGGTCTCGGGATCGCGCTCCTGTTCGACTACTGGTACGGGTCGCCGTTCACATCGGGCTACGGATCGCTCGACACGCTGTTCGCCTGGTCCTTCGCCCGGACCAACATCGGGCAATACTCGCGCTGGTTTATCGAGACGCAGACGCCGTTTGCATGCCTTGCGCTCGCCGCACCCATCGTGGTCCGCCGCTCGGGGCGCCCGTCGTTGCCGCACGGAGAATCCGGTGATGGTCTCGCGTGGCTGTGCCTCGCGACGGCCGGCGGTGTGGTTCTGTCCTACCTCTTCTACATGCCATTCGACGCCTGGTGGTATCTCCGCTACGTGCTGCCCGCGTTCCCGCTGGCCTTCGTGCTCGCGGCCTCGGTCGTCGTCGTCGCGCTCGAACACTTCCGACCGCTTCTCCGGCACTCTGTCGCAGTGACGCTCACGTTGGCGCTCGCCGCGTGGTGCCTCACGGCTGCCGCCGAACGCGACACGTTTCAGGTCGGGGCGAACGAACGCAAGTACCCCCGCATGGCGCGCTATGTCACGGCGCGCCTCCCGGAACGCGCCGTATTCCTGGCGCTGCAGCACGGCGGCAGCGTGCGGTACTACGCACATCGGCTGACGCTGCGCTACACGCTGCTCGATCCGGACTGGCTCGACCGGGCGCTGGCCTGGCTCCACGAGCAGGAACAGCCGCCGTACATCCTCCTCGAGGACTGGGAGGAGGCGCCGTTCCGGCAGCGCTTCGCGGCCCACAGCCCTCTCGGGCGGCTCGACTGGCCGCCCATGGCCGAGTTGCGGACGGCGAGCGGCGGGCACGTGCGGCTCTATGCACCTGGCGACCGCCTGAGATTCCTGCGCGGCGAGTCGATCGTCACCGAACGCATTCAGTGACGAGAGACGCTCAGGACGCGACGGCCGCTTCGGCCTCGAACTCCGCGTAGGCCTGGAGCACCAGGTCGCGCACCCGGTCCTGCGCGGTCGCGTCGGTCACCGGTCGGAGCAGCGCGAAGCTCCGGCGCTCGCCGTTGACCGAGTACTGCCGCGCCGGGAACGTGACGTTGCGGCCCTTGCCGCCGCGACGCTCCCAGACGGCGAAGCCGATGAGCTTCAGCCCGTCGAGTGGTCCTCCCGAGAAATGCAGTTCCGCGTCCGCCAGCTTGCCGGGCGGGTTCCCTTTGTCGTTCGGCACGATTTTCACGACCATGTGGTCATCTCCGTGTGACGCCGGCCGACGACAGGAACGCATGACGCGCGCCACGTCTACCCATCAGGGAGCGTCCGGCCAAATTGCTCCAATCGTTGGGTGTTCGCCACGGGAGGTGGAACGCGCGGGGCCCGGTCGTGTATGGGGACCATCACCGGCGGCAACCGAGGATGTCGCTTCGTGCGAGATCGCGCCGAAAGACCGTGCAACCTGAGTTCGCCCGCCGTCAACTTCAGTTGCCCGGGTATGATCGTGGAGGGTAACTGTTTAGCGGGTCGGCCGGAGCAGCCCGCTAAACAGTTACTAGAGAGGCGCTAAACAATTACCGTGGAGGTCTGTCGATGGTGCCCGAACCCCGCGAGTCATTTCTGTGGACCCCCGAGCCGTGGGGCCCGGCGCTGCGCTGCGCGCCGCTCGCCAGGGTTGCCGATCACCTCTTCAGTACGCGCCAGCTCGAGCTCGATTCGGAAGGGACGAGCGACGACTGGTCTGCGCTGGCGCGTGCGCTCGGTGTGGACCAGGACGCGGTGGTGCGCCTGAGACAGGTGCATGGGGCCGGTGTCACGGTCATTCGCCGCGCCGACCAGCGCCCAACCCGCCACGCCGATCTCCCGGCGGACATCGTCCTCAGCGACCGTTCGGATCTCGCAATAGCCGTGCAGGTGGCCGACTGCGTCCCGCTGCTCCTTGCCGACGCGCGCCTCAGGGTCGTGGCGGCCGCGCACGCAGGATGGCGGGGGATGGCGGCCGGTGTGGCTCGCGTGGCGGTCGAGGCGCTCGCGCGCGCGTTCGGATCGCGGCCCGCGGATCTCGTCGCCGCGATCGGGCCGAGCATCGGACCGTGCTGCTATGAGGTAGGCGACAACGTGCGCGAGGCGTTCCGTCGGGCTGGTCACGACGCCGCGGCGATCGGCCGCTGGTTCTCGCTCGATGGCGCCCGCGGCCGCCCGCATCTCGATCTGTGGAAGGCGACGCGCGATCAGCTCGTCGGCGCGGGCGTGCCGGCGGATCGCGTTCACGCCTGCGGCCTGTGCACGGCAAGCCACCGCGACGTCTTCTTCTCGTATCGCGGAGACGGTCCGGGCACAGGCCGGATGGTTGGAGTCATCAGAGCGCGCCCGGCGTCGAGCCGAAGCGAGGAGGACCATCCGTGACGCGAGCGACGACGATCACGAACGCGACGGGCCGCCGGCGTCGGTGGCTCCGGCGATTCGTCATCACGCTGGCAACGGTGTTGGGCGTGGCGATCGTGCTGGCAGGCGCCGCTGGAGCGTGGTTTCGCATCCAGCTCGGTCGAAGCCTGCCGCAGACTGAAGGCGAGCGCCAGCTTGCCGGGTTGAGCGCGGAGGCCGTCGTAGAGCGCGACGCACTTGGTGTGCCGACCCTGCGTGGCGCCTCACGCCTCGACGTGGCTCGCGCGCTCGGGTTCGTGCACGCGCAGGAACGGTTCTTTCAGATGGACCTGCTGCGGCGGCGATCTGCGGGCGAGCTGGCGGAGCTATTCGGCCCGGCGGCGCTCCCCACCGACCGCGCCAGCCGGCTCCATCGCTTTCGCGCGCGCGCGGCCCGCGTGCTGGCTGAGGCGACCTCCGACGACCGAGCGCTCCTCGAGGTCTACGCCGCCGGCGTGAACGCGGGCCTTGGCGCCCTCGGTGCGCCGCCCTTCGAATACCTGCTGCTGCGAGCGACGCCGCAGGCCTGGCGAGCCGAGGACTGCGCGCTCGTCGTGGCCGCGATGTTCTTCGACCTGCAGGACGAAGAGGGGATCCTCGAGGCTCGCAACGCGCTCCTGCAGGAGGTGTTTCCGGAGCCGCTCGCGCGATTCCTGAACTCCACGGCCAGCGAGTGGGACACGCCCCTCGAGGGTGAGGCCTTGCCGGCCCCGATTGTGCCGTCCGCCGAGGTGTTCGACCTTCGGCGCCAGGACGCGCGACCGACCACCGGACAGCCGCGCCCGGTCGGGCGGGTCGCAGCCCGCGTCGAGCCGCGCGAGACGGGAGGCTTCGCGACCGTTCTCGGACTCGAGGAGCCCGAGGAAGGGTACCGCGGCAGCAACAACTGGGCGGTCGCCGGCACGAGGACGGGCGATGGCCGTTCCATTCTCGCCAACGACATGCACCTGGCGATTGGGGTGCCCAACATCTGGTTCCGCGCGTCGCTCGAATGGGACACAGGCGCCGGGCCTCACCGCGTGACCGGCGTGACGCTGCCCGGGGTGCCGTCGGTCATCGTTGGCAGCAACGGATCGGTGGCGTGGGGATTCACGAACACCGAGGCGGACTGGACCGATCGCGTGTCGATCGAGACTGTTGACAACGATCCGTCGTCCTATCGGACACCCGACGGGGTGAAGCCCTTCGAGGTCTTCCGCGAGCGCATTCGCGTCAACGGAGAAGGCGACGAGTGGCTGGAGGTGCGCGAGACGATCTGGGGCCCGGTCGCAAAGCCGGATCATCGGGGCCGCCTCTTCGCCATCTCGTGGGTCGCCCATCACGCCGAGGGCCTCAACGTGCGCCTCGCCGGGATGGAGCGCGTCCGCTCCGTCGAGGAGGCGCTCACGATGGCCAACCTCGCCGGCATCCCGGGACAGAACTTCGTCGTCGCCGACGCGCGCGGCAGCATCGGCTGGACGGTCGGCGGTCGCATTCCGAGGCGCGTCGGATTCGATGGCCGCCTGTCGGCTTCCTGGGCTGACGGCACGCGACACTGGGACGGTTGGTACGGGCCCGAGGCGTATCCGCGCGTCGTGAACCCGTCCGACGGGATCATCGTGACGGCCAACAACCGAGTCGCGTCGGCACGCGGCGTCGAGATGCTCGGCGACGGGGCCTACGATCCCGGCGCGCGCGCGCGGCAGATTCGCGGCGGGCTGCTGGCGCTTCAGAGACCGCGTGTCGCCGACATGCTCGGTGTCCACCTCGACGACCGCGCGATCCTCATGGAGCGATGGAGAAGGGTGGCCCTCGGCGTCCTGACGGATACCAACGTGGGCCGATCCGAGGGACGGCGAGCGCTGCGCCGGCTCGTGCTGGATGGGTGGACCGGACGCGCGTCAATCGATTCGGTGGGCTATCGGCTCGTGCGGGAGTTCAGGACGCGCGTGTCTCGCCTGGCGTTCGAGCCGTTTGTGGCGCGGCTGCAGGCCGTTGACTCTGACTACCGCGGCGCGACCGGACGCGAAGGACCGGTGTGGGCGCTCGTCTCGCAGAAGCCGCCGCACCTGCTCGATCCGAAGTACGCCGACTGGGACGCGCTGCTCGCCGCGGCCATCGACCAGACTATTGAGGAGCTGTCGGCTGGCGGCCGGCGCCTCGAGGAGCAGACGTGGGGGCAGGCCAATACCTCACAGGTGCGGCATGCCCTGTCGCGGGCCGTCCCGGTACTCGGGTGGTGGCTCGACATGCCACGCGAGCCGCTTCCGGGTGACTCTCACATGCCTCGCGTGCAAGCTCCGGCGGCGGGCGCCTCGGAGCGGCTGGCCGTCTCGCCCGGCCACGAGGAGGACGGGTACCTGCACATGCCGGGCGGCCAGAGTGGGCATCCACTGTCGCCGCACTACCGCGACGGCCACCTCGCCTGGGCTCGCGGCGAGCCGACGTCGTTCATGCCGGGAGCGACCGTCTCGAGGCTCGTCCTGCGCCCGTAGTCTCGTAGTCCGCCTAGCGTTTTTCTCGCTTCTTCTCTTTCTCCCGCTCCTGTTCGATCCGGATGAGGCGCAGGGACTGGATGTTGCCGCCGCTCAGCGCCCCGGTCATGCTCGCGACGACCTCCCCTGCGCGATCGCGGACTGTCACGCTCATCTGGTCGCGCCCGCGGCCCGGCTCGCCGGCATCGACCGCGCGCGCCTCGAAGGTGAACGTGCCCACCGCGCTGGTGTCGATCGAGTCTCCGCTCGCGACCGGACCGGCGCAGGTCGCGAGACCCGATCCGCCGTCGGCGCACGTGCAGCTGGCGGCGCCCGGCGCGTTCTGCGCGTAGGTGTTCGCCGCCGGCGCCGTGATGGTGATGGCGGGACCTTTCCGATCGATG
>CAYHSN010000119.1:7176-8673 GCA_964359235.1 uncultured Vicinamibacterales bacterium
CGTCTGGCCGAGGGCGAAGGTCGAGTCAGAGACCGGTGCACACGTGACCGGCACGACGCCCGCTACCGTGTCGGACGCCGACGCCTCGAAGGCCACGATCGCGCCGTTCGCGCAAGGCGCCACCTGCTGCAAGTGCTCGCGCAGCAGGTCCCTCCCGAAGTCCCCGCCAAAATCCCGCCAGACCGAATGAACGTGGTTGCCGTCGTTCTGGGTGTTGTCGTACTCCACCAGGAACGTCGGGCCCTGGATGCGGGAGTAGTGCTTCCTGCCCCGTTCGGTGTCGCCGGCCCAGGCAAACGCGATCGTGTCGAGCCCGGCCTTCTCGAGGGCCGCACGGCGCTCTACCGCGATGTCGGCCTCCATCGTGGATGCGTAGACGTCGATCAACTGCATCAGGAGATCCCGGTGCTTCGCCGAGAGCGCCGCGTACGGAAGAGTGGCTGATTCCGATCGACTGGTCGCCTGACGGCCGCCGTCTCCTCGGCCCCATGATGTCGCGAGCCGGGACGATCAATGCCTTCGGCATCTACGACTTGATCGTCGATCGTGGCGACCGTATTCATCTGGTCGACACGGTGACAGGGCGCCAACGCACGCTGCTCGAGAGGTCGCCGTGGCGCTTCTGGGGGGATGTGCCGCCGATATCGCCGGATGGCCGCACGATTTACCTCGGATCCCTTGCAGCGCAGTCGGACGTCTGGATGATCGCGCGCTAGCGATTGCCGAGGCTCACTTCCCGATCACGTATCACGGCAGCGTGAGATCGCCCGACAGCACGTCATACGGCGAGCGGATGGCGCCACCGGAGCCCCGGGAAGCGCGCGAAACCACTGTCGGTTGTGACCAGCTCGCATCCATGTTCGATCGCCAGCGCAGCGAGGTACGCATCTGTCACCAACGGCCCCTGGACATTCCCGCAGAGGCCGACAAACACATCCCAATGTCGTCGGCTGGGCACGACCATCACCGCACGCGGCCAGGCCACGAGGCGTTGGCAGAATGCGATCGCCGTTTCCATCGGCGTCGGCGGATCGAAGATCCTGCCATAGCGGAGGTCAGCGCCTTGAGCCACGCCGCGTAGCGGTGGTGTTCCGGGGCGTCCTCACGGTGGGCGTAGATGAGAACACTGACGTCCGGCAGTTGCATGGACTACCCGCGCTCTGCGAAGCGATCCACGTCGTCGGCCTCGAGTAGGGCTGAGGTCTTGTCGATGTTCTGTCGCGAAAACCGGCCACCGGCGCCGAAAGTGACCAAGTCAAACCGATCCTCGCGCTTGCCCGCAGGCGGCGTCCGGATGAGCAAGCGAATGGCTTGCTCGATGAGTCGGCTCACGGACGTGCCCGACTCGGCGGCGCGCTTCTTCAGTTGCGCCAGCAGCCGGTCGTCCATGGTGATCGTGGTGCGCATGATGCCGGATCATACCACGTATGCATCAGTGCATCACGCCGCGCCTTGGACCATCCAAGTTCGAAAATCGTCCCAAACACCCAGCCAATC